>NZ_JAPSIW010000923.1 GCF_031178505.1 Streptomyces sp.
TCTCCGGCGCGATCCAGCACCGCGCCGGCATGCAGACCTCGAAGACGATCGTGGCGATCAACAAGGACGCCGAGGCCCCGATCTTCGACCTCGTCGACTACGGCGTCGTCGGCGACCTCTTCGCCGTAGTCCCCCAGCTCACCGACGAGGTCGAGACCCGCAACGCCTCGTCCCGGTAAAACTCCGTCAGGCCCGCCGGCCGGACGCCCGAAGGGCCTCGTCCCCTCGGGCGTCAGCCCGCGTCCCCAGCTCAGCGCACCACCCGTACGGCGGGACCTCCACGATCCCGCACGCCCACCGTGGGCCGCGTCAGTTCCGGGTCCTCACCCACGCGTGCCGGGCAGCCGTGTCACCTGCTGAGCCGCTGTGAGTTCCTCGCGCGCCCGGCGGAATACTCCTCGCCGCCTATCGGGACGCAGACGTCGGCTTCCTGAGGCGTGCCGGACACGGCAGCTCCCTCGGTCCCGATCGTGACCGGACGTCAGTTTCCTTCTCTCGACCGACCTGCCGCGAGAGGCCAGAGCCCTTTTCCGCCGGCGAGGCGCGACCGGGCAGGCCGCCAACGCCGCCTGGGACGCGTCCCGCCGCACGCGGCGGCTGCCCGCGACGACTTCTCCGGCATCGCCGACCGCCTCCGGGGCACTCGAACGGTGCCCTTACGCCACACTTAACCTACGGTCACGTAACCTACGGTGTCGTAGCCTACGATTGCGTAGGTTCCGGCACCGCTCGCCGGACCCGTCGAAACGGTCACCCGTCCCCCTGGAGTTTTCGTGACGCTCACTTCCGCCCATCTCGGCAGCCCCTCCGCCTGGACCGACGCCCGGCTGCTGTGCGCCCTGGAAGAAGTGGTCGAGAAGGAACTCAACCGGCATCTGAAGGTCGCCAAGGACTGGATGCCGCACGAGTACGTGCCGTGGAGCGACGGCCGCAACTTCCCCGGTTTCTTCGAGGACGGGGAGGCGTGGGAGAAGGGCCAGTCCAAGGTCACCGAGATCGGCCGGACCGCGCTGGTGGTGAACCTGCTCACCGAGGACAACCTCCCCAGCTACCACCACGAGATCGCCTCCCTCTTCGGCCGCGACGGCGCCTGGGGCACCTGGGTGCACCGCTGGACGGCGGAGGAGGGCCGGCACGGCATCGTGATGCGGGACTACCTGCTCGCCTCGCGCGCGGTCGACCCGGACAAGCTGGAAGAGTTCCGGATGGCCCACATGAGCGAGGGCTTCGAGTCGGACAACCGGCACTCGATGCTGCACTCGGTCGCCTACGTCGCGTTCCAGGAACTGGCCACCCGCATCTCGCACCGCAACACCGGCCACCAGTCCGGTGACCCGGTCTGCGACCGGATGCTGGCCCGCATCGCCACCGACGAGAACCTGCACATGATCTTCTACCGGAACCTGCTGAAGGCGGCGTTCGAGCTGGCGCCCGACCTGACGATGCAGGCGGTGCGGGACGTGGTGGTCAACTTCCGGATGCCCGGACACGGCATGCCGGGGTTCGAGCGGGCGGCCGCGCAGATGGCGATCGGCGAGGTCTACAACATGCGCATCCACCACGACGACGTGCTCCAGCCGGTGCTGCGCTTCCTCAAGGTCATGGAGATCGACGGGCTGGGCCCGGAGGGCATGAAGGCGCAGGAGGAACTGGGCCTGTACATGAGCGGGCTGGACGCCGAGGCCGCCAAGTTCGACGAGAAGCTGGCGGCGCGCAAGGCGCGGATGCTGGCTCGCGCGGCCGGCTGACCCCCGCTTCCGCGCCGCCGCCGGCCGGCCACCGTCGCCACCGCCCTGGGCGCGCCCCGGGCGGTGGCGACGGCCATGAGTGAACAGCTGCCGGTTCAGGTGGCCGAGGAGGGACCGGACGCGCCGGCGCCGGGGCGGTCCGGGCCACTCAGCGGCAGGGCGAGGCGCGGGCGCTGTCGGACTCGGTGGGTCGGTGGCGTGGCGCGCCCGGCTGAGGCGCGGGCACTGTCGGACTCGGTGGGTCCGGCGGCGTGGCGCGCCCGGTTCCGGCCGGCGCTCGAAGCGTCCCGCCGCGTCTCCCCCGCCTCCCCGCGCACCGTCCGGCCGCCGGCCCCCGGACGCCACCGCACCGCCGCGGCGCCGGGCAGCGCCCGGACCGGCGCGGCGACCGGGCGTCCGCCGCGGGGGGCATCAGGGGGCGGCACGCCGCAGGGCCAGCCGCTCCCGCTCCGAGAGGCCGCCCCAGACGCCGAAGCGTTCGTCGTTGCTGAGGGCGAACTCCAGACAGGCCGAGCGGATCGGGCACAGGCCGCAGATCCGCTTCGCCTCACGTACGGAACTGCCCGGCTCCGGGAAGAAGAAGTCCGCCCCGGTCTGCGCGCACAACGCCTCC
>NZ_JAPSIW010000924.1 GCF_031178505.1 Streptomyces sp.
CGACCGCGGCCAGCGCGGCGGCCCGGTCGAGACCGGCCCTCGACACGAGTGCTCCGCCTTCATCGGCCACGAGAACGCCACGGTCTACGGCGCCGCCAAGGCCGGCCAGCTGTCCTACGCCCGCGGCCTGACCCACGAACTGAAGGCCCGGGGTATCCGCGTCAACGGCCTGAGCCCGGGCCCGACCGTCACCAACGCGTTCGCCCCCCTCGGCCCCGAACGCCAGGCCACCCTCTACGAGGCACTCCGCCGCACCGTCCCCCTCCACCGCCTCGGCACCGCCACCGAGCTGGCGAAGGCGGCCGTCTACCTCGCCTCCGACGAGTCCGCGTACACCGCCGGCACGGTGCTGCGGGTGGACGGGGGGATCGGGGAGCTCGCTTACTGAACCGAGGCCGGCCGGCCGGCCCACGCGGGCCGTGGGGGCGCGAGTCGTCGACGCGAATGCGTCAACAACTCTGCCGCCTGCGGCCGTTGGCGGCTCGGACGCGGCGAACGCATACTGAAGCCACGAACCGATGACACCGCCCCGGAACTCAGGAGTACGCGATGAGCACCGTCGTCCGCCGCGGCCACCGCAGTGCCGGTCTCCCCCGCCGTGCCAGGGTCCCGCTCCGTGCCTGGCTCCTGCTCGCGGCGTCGGTCGGGTCGATCGGACTCTCCTGCGTGGCCGTGTCGGCCGCGATTCCGGGCGACAGGGGCTCCGACGGTGCGGACGAGCAGCGCGAGACACCCTCCCGCGAGGAGGTCCTCGAATACTGGACTCCGGAGCGGATGGCGGAGGCGGAGCCCGCCGAGATGCCGAGCGTTCCGGTGGGGTGCTCGGGCTGGGGCTGGTTCACGCACACGCGCTGCTGGTGATCGTCCCGACCGGCCCCGCGCGACCGGGGTGGTCGGCCCCCCCTGCCCGGATGCGGCCACACGGCGCGACGGTCGTTTCACACCCTCGCCGAGGCGGGCTGAACCACCGGCCCGTCGACCCCCGAGGTCATCGCGGACGGGAAGCAGACCTTCATGACCGTCCGGGAACGCGCCGTCGACGACCTGGGCCCCTCCCCGGCCCGCAAGGAGCAGCGGCGGTCGGTCCTCAACCGCGCCCTCGGCCGACTGGCCGCCGTTTCCCGGCAGAAGACGACCGCCCGATCCGCCCCTGCCCGGCCGGTCACGCGGACACCCCGGACCCGCGCGGTCGGCCTTGGTGTCGCTCGGCGGCGGGGAGGCGTTGGAAGGCACGCCGATACGCGGTGGGTGTCGTCCGGGCCTCACGGGCGAGGTGGAACCGGAGGTTCGTCGCGGTCCCCAGGCCGGTCCGGCGGGCGATCTCCTCGACGCCGAGGCGAGTGGTCTCCAACAGCCGCCGGGCCGCCTGGAGGCGCTGGGCGTTGAGCCAGCGCAGCGGTGTGGTGCCGGTCTCCGCGGCGAACCGGCGGGCGAAGCTGCGGGGCGAGAGCGAGGCGCGGCGGGCCAGGTCCGCCACCGTCAGCGCGTCGCCGAGGTGCTCCAGTGCCCAGGCGCAGACGTCGGCCATGCCGCTGCCGTCGGTGGGCAGGGACTGGGGGATGTACTGGGCCTGGTCGGCCTCACGATGGGCCGGTACGACCAGGCGGCGGGCCAGCTCGGCGGCGGTGTCCGCACCCAGGTCCTCGCGCACCAGGTGCAGGCACAGGTCGATGCCCGCGGTGAACCCGGCGCTGGTCAGCACCGTTCCGGAGGCGACGTACAGGGGCGCGGGGTCGACGTCGACCAGGGGATGGCGGCCGGCGAGATCGGCGGCGTCCATCCAGTGGGTGGTGGCGCGGCGCCCGTCGAGGAGGCCGGCCGCCGCCAGCGCGAAGGCTCCGGTGCACACGGAGACCACGCGGGCCCCACGCGCCGCGGCGGCACGCAGGGCTTCGGTCACTTCGGGGGCGGGCGGATCGTGGGGGACGTAGCCCGGCACGATGACCGTGTCGGCCCCGGTCAGGGCCTCCAGCCCACGGGGCGCGACGAGATCGAACCCGGTGGATGTGACCACCGGCCCGGCCTCGGCGGCGCACAGGCCGAACCGGTAGAGCCCCGGGGATCCCGGGGCGCCGAAGACCTGCGCGGGAATGGCGAGATCGAGGGCGACGACCCCGGGAAGCGCCAGGGCGACGACGACATGCTGCATGGCAGAAACCTTACGTCTCACGTCATTTCTGCCTGTCGCGGCGATCGGGACCGTCCCGCACGATGGACGAACCGCCTGCCGACACGACTCTGACCAGGGAGAACCCAGATGCGTTTCCTCGACGCCGCCTCATTCACCGCGGAACGCCCGTGGGGCGCGACCGACCTCGCGGGCCTGGAGGACGCCACGGTCCGCCTGCACTGGACCGACCA
>NZ_JAPSIW010000205.1 GCF_031178505.1 Streptomyces sp.
AGTGTCCTCGAGCGCCTGACCGGCGTCCGTCCCTCTCCCCTCGACCTCTACCGCTGCACCACCGTCGAGGCCCAGGTGGAGCTGATCCGGTCCGGTGCGGCTTCGGCCCCGGCCGGCGGCGCCCGTATGGACGGCAGCGCCGAACGGGTACGCCGCGCCCGGGCCGCCCGGGCCCGCCGGGCCCGCGCCCTGGACGACGGGCAGGCGCGGCGATGAGCTGGCTGTACTGCCGGACCCCACGCCCCGAGGCCCCGTACCGGCTCGTCTGCTTCCCCCACGCCGGGGGTTCGGCCCAGTTCTTCGGGTCCTGGGCCGAGGCGCTCCCCGGCCTCGAGGTCCGGTCGGTCCTGTACCCGGGCCGGGCGCAGCGCATCACCGAGCCGCCGCCCGCCGACCTGCGCGGGATGGCCGCCGACATCGCGGAGGCGCTGCGTCCGCCCGACGACAGGCCGCTGGTGTTCTTCGGCCACAGCATGGGCGCGGTCGTCGCCTACGAGACGGCCCTGCTGCTCAAGCGGCGCGGGACCCCGATCCTGCGTCTCTTCGCCTCCGGCTGCCGGGCGCCGCACCGTGAGCGCCCCTCGCTCCCGGACGGAGGAGAGTTCACGGAGGAGGCCGTGGTGGCCGCCGTCATGGAGCTGGGCGGTGTGGACGCGGAGCTGATGGAGAACCGGATGATGCGCGAGCTGGTGCTCCCGTACCTCATCGGTGACCTGCGGATGTTCGAGGCGTACGAGCACCGGGCGACCGATCTGCTCGACTGCCCGGTCACCGCGATCGCCGGGGACACGGACGACCACGTCACGGCCGCCGAGGCCGACCACTGGTCCGTGGCGACGCGCGGTCCGTTCCGGCGTCACCTGCTTCCCGGGGGCCACTTCTACCTGACGGACCACCCGCCGTTCGGCCTGATCGAGGAGGCGCTCCGCGAGGTGGTGCCGGCCGCGCCGCCTCGATAGAGCCGGTGCGGGTCCGTACGGGGAGCCCCGGAGATCGGCTCCGCGGCGTGCGGCGCGTGCGCACCCGGGTACACGGGCCGTGACGAAGGGACGGCCGGCATGGGCGAGATACTGATCGGGACGTGTTCGTGGACGGACAAGGCGCTGGTGTCCGGTGGGTGGTACCCGCCCGGTCGGCGTGATCCGGAGGGGCGGCTGCGGTACTACGCCGAACGCTTCCCCGTCGTGGAGGTCGACGCCGGCTACTACGCCCTCCCCAGCGTGCGCAACAGTGTGCTCTGGAGCGAACGCACACCGCCGGGCTTCCGGTTCGACGTCAAGGCGTTCTCCCTCCTCACCGGCCATCCGACGCGCAAGGCCGCCCTGCCCGCCGATCTGCGCGGCCACGACCTCGGGGATCCGGAGCTGCTCGACGAGGTCTGGCACCGTTTCGGCGCGGCCCTGCGGCCCCTGCGGGAGTCCGGCCGGCTGGGCACCGTACTGTTCCAGTTCCCGCCGTGGTTCCGTCCGGGCGCGCGGGCGGAGACCGTGCTGCACCACACCAGGAAGCGCGCGCACCGGTGGCCGATGGCCGTGGAGTTCCGCCATCCCGACTGGTGGCGCGAGGACCGGCGGGAGCACACCGCGGCCCTGCTGAGGGACCTGGACGCCACCGCGGTGGCCGTGGACACGGCCCGGGGGCTGCCCACCTCCATGCCCGGCGACACCCCCGTCACGTCCTCGCAGCTCGCGGTCGTCCGCTTCCACGGCCGCAGCGCCGCCTGGGGGACCGGCAGCAAGGAGGACCGCTTCCGTCACACCTACACCCGCGAGGAACTGGCCGCCTGGCTGCCGCGCCTGCGCTTCCTGGCGGACCGGGCCGAGCAGCTGCACGTCCTGTTCAACAACTGCTGCGGTGACGCCGCCGTACGCGCCGCCGAGACCATGCGCGGTCTGCTGGAGGATTCCTGAGGCCCGGGTGGGGCCGGGCGGGGCCGGTTCCCGCCCCCCGGCAGCCCCCGCCCCTGCCGGCGCGGCGCGGTCGCAGCGATCCGGCCAATGTGACGCAGGCCACAATCACCGAACGCCTTTCCGCGCGACCGCCCTGTGAGGCATGATTCGAGCAGGCCGCTACCTACTGGTAGGTAGTGACCGGCCATCTTTCGCCACGTCGGTTTCCCGTACTGGAGGGGATGTTGTCGTCCATCGCCATCAAGAACGCCGTCCACGGAGACATCTCCGTCGGCACCGTTCTGACCTGGACCAAGCAGTACACCGACCAAGAAGTGCGCGACTACTACGAGTTGGCGGGCGAGCCGACCGAATCGCTGCCCGAGCACCTGCCGTACGTACTGACCGTCGCGCCCCTGACCAAGCTCGGCGGTGACCTCGACTACCTCTCCCAGCGCATGGACTGGCAGGCCACCCGGCCGCTGGGACGCAACGAGGAGATCGTCGCCGAGCTGGAGGTCACCCGCCTGGAACCGACCGCCGGGATGACCAAGATCGCCTTCGACGCGCGCATCCGGTGCGGGGACGAGGTCGTGATCACCGGCCGCAGCAAGGGTCTCATCGTCAGCGCGTGACCCTCCGTGCTGACACGTAAAGCGCTTCAAGAGAACGGATGGTTCTGCCGTGAGCACCACCCGCACCAACACGCGCACGTTACGCACCGAAGACATCGACGTCTGCGCTCGCCTCACCGGCGACCTGGGCGCGCACCACATGGGTGGACACGGCGACCGCCGGATGGCCCAGGGCGCGCTCACCCTCTCCGTGGTTCCTCTGCTCGCCGACCCCGGCGTGCACATGCGGGATCTCTCCTTCACCTTCCTCGCCCCGGTCT
This sequence comes from Streptomyces sp., assembly GCF_031178505.1. Lineage (GTDB taxonomy): Bacteria > Actinomycetota > Actinomycetes > Streptomycetales > Streptomycetaceae > Streptomyces > Streptomyces gulbargensis. The sequence continues at coordinate 2,785 of NZ_JAPSIW010000205.1, forward strand.
ACGAGGGCGACACCGTCACGGCGACCCTCCGCGCCACCGGTGCCGACGCCGCGGAGGCCCCCGCCGGGACCGGGCAGGTGCCCGCCGACCGGGCGCTGATCACCTGTGAGATCAGTGTCGTCAACGACGCCGGCACTCCCGTGCTGACGGGCACCGGCATCGCCGAAGTGCCCCGCGCGACGGCCGAAGGCCTGCTGAACGATCCCACGGGCGGGGGGAGTTGACCCGTGCGTGAGGAAAATCCCGCCGCCGGCCTCAAGCTGCTCACGCCGGAGGTCTTCACCGACCCCTACCCCACCTACGCGCTGCTGCGCGAGCACGATCCGGTGCACTGGGACGACCAGCTCAACGGCTTCCTGCTGACCCGCTACGAGGACGTGAACGCGGCGCTGCGCGATCACGAGACCTTCTCGTCCCGGCGCATCCACCTGCTCGCCGCGCGCGGCGGAGCCAACCCGACTCCCGCGATGCAGCGCTTCGTCTCGCTCGCCTCGCAGTGGATGTGGATGCTCGACCCGCCCCAGCACACCCGGGTGCGCAAGCTGATGAACCAGGGTTTCAGCCCGCGCGACGTGCGGCTGCTCGAACCACGGGTGGCGGGCATCGTGACCCGGCTCGTCGACGCCATGCTGGAGAAGGAGGACGGCTTCGACCTGATCCCCGACCTGAGCTACGCGGTGCCGGCCGGTGTGCTCCTCGCCCTCTACGACCTGCCCGAGGAGGACGGCTCGCTCATCACCCAGTGGTGCGACACCATCAAGATCTTCCTCGGCGGCGCCCCCGACCTGCTCGGCACGCACGCCCCGGCGGTCCAGTCGCTGCAACGGATGATGGACTACCTGGGCGCCGTGATCGCCGAGCGCAGGAAGGCCCCCAAGGACGACCTGATCTCCCGTCTGGTGCAGGCCGAGGAGGACGGCGAGCGGCTGGGCGACGAGGAGCTCTGCTCCAACCTGCTCCTGCTGCTGGTGGCCACGTACGAGACGTCCGTCGACATGATGGGCAACGGACTGCGCGGGCTCCTCACCCAGCGCGACCAGTGGGAGCTGATCAAGGCCCGGCCGGAGCTCATCCCGGCCGCCGTGGAGGAGATCCTCCGCTGGGACGGTCCGGTGCAGCTCACCCACCGCCTGGTCACCCGAGACATCGAGCTGCACGGCACCCCCATCAGGGAAGGCCAGCTCGTCTACCTGGTACGGGGAGCGGCCAACCGCGACCCGGAGCACTTCCACGACCCGGACCGGATCGACGTGACCCGCACCGAGACCGGGCACGTGGCGCTCGGCACCGGCGTGCACTTCTGCATCGGTGCCGGCCTGGCCAGGCTGGAAGGCGCCTGCGTCCTGCGGGAGCTGACCCACCGGGTGCCCGACCTCGCACTGGACGAGACCCGCCCGTACCGCTGGCGCGCCGACAACCTCCAGTTCCGCGGACTTGCCACGCTGCCCGCCACGGCCGGCGGCCGGGCACCGGCATAGTCCACGGCACCGCCGGCGGGGACCTCATGGCACCGGCGACCGGCGCCGGCCCGCACCGAGCACCCTTCCTCCACGTTCACCTCGCGGACCTGTCCGGCGTGTACGCGGCGGCGGAACAGGGCCCGCCCGCGCTGCCCGGGCCGGAGGGCGCGGCACTGCGCGACCGGTACACCCCGGGCCGCAGACGCGCCCAGGCACAGGCGTCCCGGCTTCTCGTCCGGGCCGTCCTGAGCCGGGCCACCGGGCGGCCGGCGCACCGGGTACCCGTCGTCACCGACGCGGACGGCCGCCCGCACCTGTCCGGGACGCCGGCGTGGAAGCCCTGCTTCAACGTCAGCCACGACAGCGGGCTGCTCGCACTGGTGCTCGGCACCGGCGCGTGCGGGATCGACGTGGAGGACACCGGCGAGGACGTGCTGCGCGAGGTCGCCGGCCGCTTCTGCGGCGGGGCCGACCGCGCGCTGCTCTCCGCACCGGACGGGGCACGGCGCCTGTGGGCGGCCAAGGAGAGCGCGGCCAAGGCGCTCGGGCACGGACTGCGCGCCGGGCTCTCCACGATCCACTTCACCGGCCACCCCGGCCGGGAATGGGCCGAGGTCACCTGGCGCGGGCGGCCGGCCGGACTGCGGACGCGCGTGGTGAACCTCGGGGACCGCCACCTGGCGGTCACCGCGGCGGAGGTGCCCGCCGTCGTGCGCCTCACCCGGTGGGCGCCGCACCGCACCGGCCCCGACGGCCGCTGGGAGCTGCGCCCCGGCGCCTCCGCACACATGACCACGGGTCGCTGACGAGCGCGGCGACCTCGACACCGACGCCGTACGGAAGGCACGGACGGCCGGCCGACGTGCCGTCGTACGCCGCCGTACGAGAGGGGGAACCCATGGACGAACCGACACTGCACACCGCCCTGGACCGGATCGCCGCCCGGCACGGGGACGTCACCGTCGACTTCCCGGCCGACAAGGTGGCGCTGAGCCTGACCGGGCTGGGCGCGCGGTCCCGGAGGATCGCGGCGCACCTGCGAGACCTGGGCGTAGGAGAGGGCGACCGGATCGGCGTGCTGTCCACCAACGAGCCGGACTTCCTGCTGATCCTCTTCGCGCTCAGCCGCCTCGGCGCGTGCGTGTGCCCGCTGCCCATGCACGCGAAGGAGGGTGCCGGCCGGCTGGTCGGCGTGCTCGACGACGCCGGGATCAAGGACGTGGTGGTCTCGACCCGGCTGGCCGCGATGCTGCCCTTCATCGAGGAGGCGCTCCCGGGCCGCCGGGTGCTCGGGGCGGCCGGCATCCTGGCCCACGGGGGACGGGACGAGGCGGACGAGGTGAGTGGCGCGGACGTGCCCGCAACGAATGAAATCGTCCTCCAGTACACCTCGGGCAGCACCTCGCACCCCAAGGGTGTCCGTCTGACCCACGCCAACGTCCTCGCCACCCTGCGCGCGATCCGCGACGGCATCCGGCTCACGCCCGCCGACAAGAACTCCAGCTGGCTGCCGCTCTTCCACGACATGGGCCTCTTCGGCACACTCACCGGCATCCTGACCGGCGTGCCCTGCACCATCTGGCGGCCCTCCGCCTTCGTCAAGGATCCGGCGCGCTGGCTGCGGCAGTTCGCCGACGGCGGCTACACCATCAGCCCGATGCCCAACTTCGCCTACGACTACCTGGTGGAGGCCGTGCCGGCCGACGAGGCGGCCTCGTACGACCTGTCCCGCTGGCGGGTGGCGTTCAACGGCGCCGAACCGATCGCCGTGGACTCGCTCGAGACCTTCTTCGGACACTTCGCCCCGGCCGGCTTCGACCCGCGCGCGATGTTGACGGTGTACGGACTGGCGGAGGCGACGCTCGCGGTGACCTTCCCGCCGCTCGGGCGCGGTCCGCGCTTCGACTGGGTGGACCGCGCCGCGCTCGCCGAGCGGGGCGCCGCCGTACCGGTCGAGCGGACGGCACCGGGTGCGCGCGGCGTGGTCGCCGTCGGCCGGCCGGTGCTCGGGATGGAGCTCCGGATCGCCGATCCGGACGGCGACGGCGGCGCGCTCGGCGACCGGGCGGTCGGCGAGGTCCAGCTGCGCGGGCCGTCCGTCACGGCCGGGTACGTCGACGACGCCGGCACCCTGGACCAGCCGTTCACCGCCGACGGCTGGCTGCGCACCGGGGACCTCGGATATCTCGCCGACGGCGAACTGCACATCACCGGGCGCGGCAAGGAGATGCTCATCCTGCGCGGCGACAACTACTACCCGGACGACGTGGAGAGCGCCGTACGGACCGACGAGGCCGTGCACCGCCGCCGCTGTGTGGCCTTCGTCCACCAGGAGCGCGACCACGCCGAGGAGCGGGGCGGCGGTCGGGAGACGATGGTCCTCGTCGCCGAGACCGCCCGCCCCGAGGCGGAGCACCCCGCCCTGTCCGACCGCCTGCGCACCCTGGTGCGCCGGGCTCTGGGCCTGGACGACCTGCGCGTCGTGCTCGTGGCCCCGGACACGCTGCCCCGTACCACCAGCGGCAAGCTCCAACGCCTCGCCGCCAGGAGCGACTTCGCCAACGGCCGCTGAAGAACGCCCACCGCCGCAGCCGACCGCCACGACCAAGGGATGAACTGATGCACAGTTACGACGTCTTCACCCAGTACGAGCGCAACCACTGGAAGCTGACGGACATCGACTTCTCCGCCGTCGACAAGGGCAAGGTCAAGCCCGAGTACGTGACGATCGCCAAGAGCGCCGTGATGGGCGAGTCGAACGTCATCGCCGCCGTGCACGGCTTCCTCAACGAGTTCGTCGACGACTACGACTTCTCGACCTTCGCCGTGGTCTGGGGCAACCAGGAGGTCCAGCACCACTACATGTTCAAGGCCTGGCTCGACGCCATAGGCGAGAAGGTGGACGACACGGCGGTGGCCGCCATGCGGGCCCCGTACGACCCGGGCATCACGCCGTCCGCGACCCTGGCCACCAACATCATCTCCGAGCTGACCGTCAATCACATCTACCGCAGGGTGGCGGGCGCGGTGGACGAGCCGGTCCTCCACACCCTGCTCCTGAACGCGAGCCGGGACGAGGCCGGGCACGCCCGGGAGTTCATCCACTACTGCAAGGAGCGGCTCCTTCGGCACCCCGAGGAGACGGCATCGGTCCTCGAGACGCTCTACGTCTACACCTCGGACAAGCGCATCAAGCACCCCGTCGGCATCTTCAAGAGCGAGCTGACCGAGCTGGAGGACCACGAGACCATCGACACCGCCTTCGAGCTGTTCCTGGAGAGCATCGCCGACGCCGACGAACTGCTGGAGCTCCAGGGGAAGATCCGCAAGGTGTTCGGCAGCATCGTGGACATGGACCTGTCCACGAACGGCAAGGTCCGCCGCGCGCTGGCGGAGGTGATCGCCGCGTGACCGGGCTCACCACGGAGGCGGACTCGCGGGACGGCGGTCCGGCCGAGCTGCCCTGGCGGGTGCTGCCGGACTACCAGTGCTTCGGCTGCTCGCCCGCCAACGAGCGGGGGCTGGGCCTCCGGTTCCGGCACACCCCGGACGGCGGCCTCGCGTGCACCCTCGCGTTCGACCGGGCCTTCGAGTCCTACCCCGGCGTGGTGCACGGCGGGATGTCCGCCACGGTCTGCGACGAGATCATGGGCAATCTGCTGGTCCTCCGCCTGGGCGTGTCGGTCTTCACCACCAGCATGCGCACCCGCTACGTCGAACCCCTCGCGATCGGCGCCACCTACCACTGCACGGCGAGCACCGAAGCGGTGGCGGGCGACACGGGCCCGTACACCGCCCACGCCCAGATCACCGACGCCGCCGGACAGGCCGTCGTCTTCGTCACGGGTTCCTACCAGCCGGTGACCCCGGAGCAGGCCAAGGCCCGGATGGCGATGTCCGACGACGAGGTCCGGCTGGTGGACGAGGCGCTGTCCGCGCTGCGCACCGACTGACCGGCCGGCCGCCCGGCACGGCCCTTCCCGCAGAGACACCGCACGAGGAGAGAGAGCGAACATGTCCCAGACCCACACCAAGGACGAGATCATCCGCACCGTGACCGACCTGGTCGCCACGGAGTTCGGCCGCCCCGCGGCCGAGTTGACCCCCGACCGCGACCTCACCTCCGTCGAGGGCGCCGACTCGGTCAAGGTGCTGCGGTCCGTCGCCCGGATCGAGCGCACCTACGACATCGAGCTGGAGGACGACCAGGTCTTCGGCTTCAAGACGATCGACGACGTGGCCGACGCCGTCGCCACCCTCCTCGCCGAACGGGGCTGACCCCATGACCGTCGACCACATCGAACCGGCCGCGCCGAAGACCAACCAGCACTACGACCAGGACCCCCGGGTCTTCGAGCTGTACCTCGACCGGACCCGCAAGTACAGCGCGGGGATCTACCGCACGGACGAGGACACCCTCGACCAGGCCCAGCAGAACAAGCTGCACTACGTCGCCGGCCGGCTCGGCATCCGGGAGGGCGGCCGGCTGCTCGACATCGGCTGCGGCTGGGGCTCACTGATCCTGTTCATGGCGGCCGAGTACGGCGCGACCACGACGGGCATCAGCCCCGCGCCCAACCAGCACGCCTACATCGCCGAGCAGGCCGCCGCGAGGGGCCTGACCGGGCAGGTGGAGACCCGCATAGGACAGATCGAGGACCTGGAGCTCGAACCGCGCTCCTACGACGCGATCACCATGCTCGGGTCCATCGTCCACATGCCCGACCTGGACGCCGTCTACCGCAAGGCCTGGGCGGCCCTCAGGCGGGGCGGCCGCATGTACGTGTCCGAGAGCTGCTACCGGAACAACGCCCGGCGCGCCGAGTTCGCCGAGCGTGAGAACTCCGTGTTCGTGCGGGATTCGATCTTCGGCTGGGGCGACATGCGTCCGCTCTCCGACCTCGTGCGCGGCGCGGAGGACGCCGGGTTCTCGGTCGTCGCCGTGGACGACCTGACCGAGGGCTACCGGCGCACGATCGAGGACTGGCTCGCCAACGTGGAGCGCAACGCGGCCCGCCTGGACGAGATCGAGCCCGGACTGTCCGAGCAGCTGACCCGTTACCTCAGGACGGCCAACGCGGGGTGGGGCTACACCACCAAGCACTACTCGCTGACCCTCGCCAAATCGCGCTGATGGAGGGCACGTTGACGGAGATCGACGCCATACCCACCCGGGGGAGGCGCGGCCAGGTCGAAGGGCCGCTGCTGCCGGCCACGGACGTGGACGCGGCGGTCGGCGCCTTCCTG
>NZ_JAPSIW010000925.1 GCF_031178505.1 Streptomyces sp.
TGCCGAACCCGGACCGATCGATGAGCCAGGCGGCGGAGAGCTTCACGAGCCCGTCCCCCGCGAGGTAGCGGGGCGGGCCGTCGGGCCGGCCCACGGCGCGCTCCGCCCGGGCCAGAGGGGTGGTGTATGAGGCGGCGGTGGGCCAGGGTGGGCGGGCCCCCCCGGCACCCCAAACCCCGGCGGAGGGTGCCGCCCGTGCAGCGCGGAAGGGGAAGCAGGGGCCCCGCCCGGCCGGGAAGGGCGGGGCGCGGCGCTCCGGGGCGGTGCTACTGGGTGGTGGTGTCGGTGACCACGAGGAACTGGTCGGTGCGCAGGTCCATGACGACCTGAGCGTTGGTGCCCTGGGCGCGCTGGCTGGCGGCGTACTCTTCGGCCGGCCAGGAACCGCGGGGACCTCCGGCGGGGAACCGCTCCAGGACCGTGCGGGCCTGCGGGCTGGTGGTGGCCATCAGGCGTCACTGCCGTTCACGCGCTCGTGGATGTCGATGAGGGTGGCGATGGCGTCGGGGTTGTCCGCCTCGCCGACCCACTGTCCGAGCGCGGTGAAGACGGGCACCTTCTCGCGGTCGGCGTCGAAGATGACGCAGTAGTCGCCGTACCGGTCCATCACCATGTCCCGCAGGACCGGGATGAGTCCGGTGTCCAGGACCTCCAGGGCGTCGACGGTGAGCCGGGCGGGCTCGCCGGGTGCCGGCGGCTGGACCAGGGTGCCGGTGACGCGCAGCAGGTCGCCGGGCTGTGTGCCGTTCAGCAGCTCGTGCGTGATGCGGGGGTCGCCGCTGGTGCAGGTGACGACCGTGTCGGGGGCGTCGTCGGAGAGCGCGTCGATGTCGGCGGGTCGGACGATCAGGTCGAAGGTGGCGGTCCCGATGCGCGGGCCGGGCGCGGGCCTGTCGTCGACCCAGCCGTCGATGACGCAGTGTTTGGTGTCCATCAGTTGGCCTCCGCCAGGGGCTTGGTGGGGCGAGGGGAGCGGGGTCGGGTGGTGCGCTGTGCGATGTCCAGCAGCTCGCGGTTGCGCCGCTGCTGGGCGGGCGTGAGCGGGCGGGCCTTCGTGCCGTGGCGGTGCCAGAGCGGGGAGGCCGGCGGCTCGGGGTAGGCGAGGGCGTGGTCGACGTCGCGGTCGGTGCTGCTCATGGAGGTCCTCCAGGTGGAGGTCAGGCGTGGTCGCCTTGGCCCTTGTCCTTGGACTTGGGCTTCGGCGTGAGGTCGGAGGCGAACCGCCCGAGGCGGGCCTCAACGGGATTGGCGGTGATCCAGCCCTCCGCGCATGCCTTATGCACGGGCTCACCGAAGTGGGAGCGCATGGGCGTGGGCTTGTCGCACAGCTCGCAGGGGAGGTCCTGCCAGCGGTCGAAGTGCTGGCCGTCGCGCCAGACGAGAAGCTCGCCGGGAGCCGGGATCAGGCCCGGCTCGAACGGCGGCTTCTCCTTCTTCGTGCGTCCCAGGCGGGTCACGGCCGGAAGTCGGGCAGCTGCTGGAACACGCGGTCCAGCAGGTCCTCGGTCGGCTTCCAGGGCCCGAGCTGCCCGGCGGCGGGGACCGGCAGCGGCAGCTCTTGGACGTCCTGGAGGACCAGGTGCCAGGTGCCGACCTGCGCCCACGGCGTGCAGGGCTCGGAGCCTTCGGGGTCCTGGTGGCAGTCGGCCAGGCGCGCGATGCCGATCACGGCTGCGGTGGTCAGCTCGCGGCCGCGGATCGTGCGGGCGATCAGCGGGACGCGCAGGGCGGGCCGGTCGATCCGCTGGCTCGCGTGCAGGAGCATCCAGCCGCGCCAGCTCCAGGGCTTGGGGCGATTTTCGATGCCCTTGGTGCCGGTCAGGATGCAGGTGGCGTGCGGCTGCTGGACGCTGATGCCGCGGATCCAGTCGCCCTGCGGGAGGGTCGCGGTGCTCATGCGGCTCGCCCCCAGACGGCCGTTCCCGGGCGCCCGGCGCGGCGGCCGTTGATGGACGGCACCGTGGTGTGCGCGGGCGAGGCGACGGCGGCGCGGCCCGAATGCTTGCCGTCGTACAGCGCGGCATCGGCGGCCCGCTGCAGCACGGTCAGGTCGCGGGAGCGGACCATGTGCGGGGTCGCGGCGCCGACCGAGGCGGCCACGTCGACGGTGCGGCCGTCCTCGAGGACGACCGGGGTGCGCAGCATCCGGACCAGCTGCGCGAGGCGCTGCTCCAGGCGGGCGGCGGGCAACTCCAGGACGACGGAGAACTTATCGCCTCCGAGGCGGCCGACGGTGGCGCGCGGGCCCGCCCACGCGGTGAGCCGCGCGGCGGTCGCCGCCAGGACGGCGTCCCCGGCCGGGTGGCCCATCGTGTCGTTTACGGCCTTGAAGTGGTCCTGGTCGACGAGGACC
>NZ_JAPSIW010000926.1 GCF_031178505.1 Streptomyces sp.
CGGTCAGCGGTCCGGCTCGGTGTCCTTCAGCCAGTTGACCAGTTCGGCCGTGAACGCGACCGGGTCCTCCTCGTGGGGGAAGTGCCCGAGGCCGTCGAACAGCCGCCAGCGGTACGGCGCCTCCACGTACTGCCCCGAGCCGGCCGCGCTGCGGGTCCGCATCACCGGGTCCGTCGAGCCGTGCAGGTGCAGCGTGGGAACCCGTACCGGCCGCTTCATCCGCCGGTTGAACTGGATGCCGTCCGGGCGGGCCAGCGACCGCACCATCCAGCGGTACGGCTCGATGGAGCAGTGCGCCGTCGACGGCACCAGCATCGCCCGCCGGTAGACCTCCACGGCCTCCTCGTCCACGGGCTTCGGCCCCGACCAGTCGCGGATCAGCTCGCCCACCAGGGCGGCGTCGTCCGCGACCAGCTGACGCTCCGGCAGCCACGGCCGCTGGAAGCCCCAGATGTGGGAACCGGCCCGCGACTGGGCGAAGTCGGAGAGCATCGCCGAGCGCCAGCGGCGCGGGTGCGGCATGGAGGAGACGACGAGCCGGCGCACCAGCTTCGGCCGCATGACCGCCGCCGTCCAGGCGAGATAGCCACCCATGTCGTGGCCGACGAGCGCCGCGTCCGGCTCGCCGAGCGACCGGATCACGCCGGTGATGTCCAGGGCCAGGTTGGCCGGGTCGTAGCCCCGGGGGGTGCGGTCGCTGCCGCCGACCCCGCGCAGGTCCATCGCCACGGCCCGGAAGCCGGCCTCGGCGAGCGCCGGCAGCTGGTGGCGCCAGGTCCACCAGAACTGCGGGAAACCGTGCAGCAGCAACACCAGCGGGCCGTCACCCATCTCCGCGATGTGGAAACGCGCGCCGTTGGCGGCCACGTCGCGGTGGGTCCAGGGCCCGTCGAGCCGTACGGGCCCGCCGTTGCCGTTGCTCTCGGGAAGGGTCATACGGACGAGCGTGCCACAGAGTCGGCCTTCTCCAGGGCGGTCCGGGGCGCGGGGCGCGGGTGCGGCTTCACGTTGCCCATGACCGCCGCCGTCCTCTTGGCGGAGGCGATGGTCTTCTCCGGCTTCTTCACCTTCTTGATCTGGGCGATCGCGATCACGCCGAGCAGGCCCGCGACCAGCACGTTGAAGGCGAAGGAAAGCAGGAAGCACCACCCGAGGTTCCAGCCCCCGTCGCCGTTGTGCCCGCCGGTCCAGGTGTTGATCGCGTACGCGAGCGCGAAGCTCAGCATCGGCAGCGAGAACAGCAGCACCATGAGGGCGCCGACGCCCAGGACGGCGCCGACTCCGCCGCGCTTGACGTCCTGTCGGATCTCCGCCTTGGCCAGGGCGATCTCGTCGTGCACCAGGGCGGACATCTCGGCGGTCGCCGAGGCGACCAGCTGACCGAGGCTGCGCTCGGTTCCGTCGAACGGGTCGCTCATCGCTGATCCCTCTCCTCGTCCTCGTCTACGGTCCGACTCAGATCATGCCGGACGGTCGCCCTCATCGCGCGACGCCCCCGCCAGTCGGGCGCGCTGCCGGTGTTCCGCGGCCTTCTTCTCGTAGATCTCGGCCATCCGGAGGTGGTACTCCGGGTTGTCCTGCTCGTACATGTCGGGGATGCCGTCCTGGTCCTCGTCGCGGGTCTCCTCGGCATAGAGCGCCTGGTACTTCCGGACGCGGAGCTTCAGCAGGACGGAGGCGAGGACGGCCGCGATGAGCGAGCCGGTCAGGACGGCGGCCTTCACCTCGTCGGTGAGGTCCGCGTCGCCCGCGAAGGCGAGTTCGCCGATGAGGAGCGAGACGGTGAAGCCGATGCCGGCGAGGGAGGCGACGGCGAAGACGTCCGGCCAGGCCAGGTCGGAGTTGAGCTCGGCCCGGGTGAAGCGGGCGGCGAGCCAGGTGCCGCCGAAGATGCCGATCACCTTGCCGACGACGAGGCCGAGGACGACACCGAGGGTGACGGGCTGGGTGAAGACGTCGCTCAGGGCCCCGCCGGACACGCTGACGCCGGCGGAGAAGAGGGCGAACATCGGGACGGCGAATCCGGCGGAGAGCGGCCGGACCAGGTGCTCGATGTGCTGGCCGGGGGAGTGCTCCTCGCCGTCCCGCGTGGAGCAGCGCAGCATCAGCCCCATGGCGACACCGGCGATGGTGGCGTGGACGCCGCTGTTGTACATCAGCCCCCAGACGACGAGGGCGAGCGGGACGTACACGTACCAGCCGCGGACCTCCTTGCGGAGCAGCATCCAGAAGAGGACGAGTCCGGCGGCGGCTCCGCCGAGCGCGGCGAAGTTCAGGTCGCCGGTGAAGAAGACGGCGATGATCAGGATCGCGAAGAGGTCGTCGACGACGGCGAGGGTGAGGAGGAAGGC
>NZ_JAPSIW010000927.1 GCF_031178505.1 Streptomyces sp.
GACGAGGGACGGCCGCTGGAGGCGGTGGAGGTCGACCTGGCCACCCTCGTCGCGGAGGCGGTGTGGGACGCGCGGGCGGCGGGCGCCGGCCACGACTGGCGGCTGGCGCTGCGCGTGGCCGGCCCGGCCCTGGTGACCGGCGACCCGGCCCGGCTCACCCAGGTCGTCGCCAACCTGCTCGCCAACGCCCGCGCGCACACCCCGCCCGGCACCCGGGTCGACGTCACCGTGGAGGCGACGCCCGCGGGCACCCGCCTGGTCCGGGTCCGCGACGACGGCCCCGGCATCCCGCCCGCCCTGCTCCCGTCCGTCTTCGAACGCTTCACCCGCGCCGACTCCTCCCGCTCCCGCAAGCCGGGCGAGGGCGGCGGCTCCGGGCTGGGGCTGGCCATCGCCGACGCGATCACCCGCGCGCACGGGGGCCGGGTCACCGTCGAGAGCAGGCCCGGCCGTACGGAGTTCACGGTGACGCTGCCGGGCGCCGCCTCCCTGTCGAACGCCTGTGAATGTCCGGCGGCTTCAGCCGAGCCTCAGCTCCGCGGACCAGGGTTGCGATCAGGCGGCCTGCCGCAGGGGCGGGCCGGTTCTGAGAGGAGCCAGCGACGATGACCGAGCTCGACACCGGGGAGCAGCCGCAGCGGGAGACGGGCCGCAGGGCAGCGCACGCGGACCGCCGTTCCTTCATGCGCAAGGTCTTCTTCGCGTCCGGCGCCACGGCCGTGGCCACGATGGGCGGCGCCGGCGCCTGGGCGGCTCTGGCCGACGACACCACCACGGCCGACGCCACGGCCTCGCCCTCCGCCGCGCCGAGCGGCGACCCGGGCGCGGGCGCGGGCGGACCCGGCAACCAGACCGTCACCGAGGACTTCTTCGGCCTGACCACCGACGGCAAGCGGATCGACGACCTCTACTCGATCCACTCCACCAAGGTCGCCACGGCCCCCGTCATCGCGGCCGCGGAGGCCTTCCTGGCCGGTCTGACCGACGACCAGAAGACGTCGACGCAGTACACCGTGCACTCCACCGAGTGGCGGATGTGGAGCAACGTGGACGGCTATGCGCGCCAGGGCGTCTCCCTCGCCGACCTGACCGATGAGCAGAAGGCGCTGGGCACCGCCCTGCTGAAGGCGGCGCTCAGCGCCGACGGCCTGGAGACGACGGAGAAGATCCGCCAGATCAACCAGGCGGCCGGCGAGGCCATCGGCAACACGGACGCCTTCAACGAGGACGCCTACTACTGGACCGTGATGGGCACCCCGTCGGCCACCGAGCCCTGGGGCTTCCAGTTCGACGGCCACCACCTGGTCATCAACTACTTCGTGCTGGGCGACCAGGTCGTCATGAGCCCCTGCTTCTGGGGCTCGGAGCCGACCGAGATGGAGATCGACGGGACCACCGTGAAGGTCTGCCACGAGGAGGTCGAGGCGAGCCTCGCCTTCATCAACTCCCTCAGCGCGGCCCAGCGGACGACCGCCATCGCCTCCGACACCAAGACGTCCGAGTCGATGAAGGCCGGCGCCTTCTCCGACAACGCGGTCCAGGCGTACGAGGGCCTGCGCTGCAACACGCTGACCGCCGCCCAGCGCGCCAAGCTCCTCGCCGTCGCCGGGGCGTTCGTGAACCGCGCCAAGGCGGACGCCGCGGCGGTCCGGATGGCCGAGATCACCCAGCACCTCGACGACACCTACGTCACCTGGGCCGGCGGCATCGCCGACGACTCCGCCTTCTACGTCCGGGTGCAGAGCCCCGTCGTCTGGATCGAGGTCGACTGCCAGGGCCCCGGTCCCCTCGGCGGCGCCTACGACTCCACCCAGGGCACCCCGACCCAGCTGCACGTGCACTCGATCATCCGCACGCCCAACGGCAACGACTACGGCCGGGAGCTGCTCCGCCAGCACTACCTGACCTCGCCGCACCACAACTGACGCCCCCGGCGGCGGCCTACGGCTGCCCGTAGGCCGCCACCATCAGCGCCTGCGCCACCGCGTTCATGCCCTCGCCCTTCGCGTCGGTGGAGTTGACGCCGTACACCAGGGTGCGGGAGCCGTCACGGGTGGCGGAGACGGCCGCGTTGTAACCCCACCGGCCACCGGTCTTGCGGTGTACACGGCGACAAGCCCGGCGTACGGCAGCGGCTGCCCGGGGCCGTCCACCGTCAGGCCGTACAGACCCGTGGCCGTCAGGACCGCGAGCAGGACGGTGACGGGGGCGCGCCGACGCCAGGCCAGCGGCGGCACGGCGAGCGAACTCACCGCGTACGCCGTCCAGGTTCCAGGGGACGGGCGAGGGTCAGCGGCCGAAGACCAGGTGGGCGCGGCCGAGGTCGAGGAAGACCGTCTCGCCGGTGG
>NZ_JAPSIW010000206.1 GCF_031178505.1 Streptomyces sp.
ACGGCCTTCATACCGGCGCAGCGGAGGTCTCCGGAGGCGCCCGCCGCCGAGGCCGTACGGGACGGGGAGGCCGTACGGGACACGGACACGCGCGCCCTGCGCGTGGCGCCCGCGGCCGGCCGGCCCGTGTCCCGGCGCCGGCGGCCGCGCGCCCTCACGGCCCTGGTCGCGCTCGCCGTCCTGGCCGCGGGCGGCACCCTCGCCGTGCGGTGGGCGCAGCAGCCCGACGCCCTGGAGACCTCGCGGCGGGCGGCGGCCACCGGGCCGCTCGACAGCTGGCGGACCCGGCTGCTCCCGGGCGGTGACACGGCTCCGGCGTGCGCGGCCGGGCCCGGCGGCACCCTGCACTGTTCCGCGCGTGGCATCGGGGCGGCGCGGATCGACCCCGGCACCGGGAAGGTCCTGTGGTCCCGCCCGCTGCCCGCCGAGGCGGTCGTCCAGGCTCCGGTTCCGGCCGGCGGGCGGGTCGGCACCCTCACCGGCGAGCGGTACGCGACCTTCGACGCGGCCACCGGGGCCCCGGGGTGGGGCGTGGACCTGGCCGGGTTCACCGGGGATGCCGCCCCCGCCGGCGACGTGCTGCTCCTCGGCTCGCCCTCCGGCGCGGTGACCGCCCTCGACGGGGCCACCGGCGCGCGGCTGTGGCAGCGGCACCTGCGCGGGCACACGGACCCGCGTCCCGGCCCGTACGACCCGGCGACCGGGCTCGTCCACGTCCACGAGCAGTCGGCGGACGGCACGCGCACCCTGCTCAGCGCGGTCCGGGCGCGGACCGGGGAGGTGGTCCACCGGCGCACCCTGGACGGGCTGCTCCTGCCGGTGGCCACGGGGCCGGCCGGTGCGGTGATCCTGACGGCGCAGCGGCTCGACTCGCAGACGGAGGAGGTCGTCCGGTACGACCCCGCGAGCGGGGCGGCGCACCGGGTGCGGCTGCCGTTCCGGATGGGCGAGCCGCGCGTCGCCGTCCGGGGCTCCACCGTCTACCTGCTGGAACGCACCGGCATGCTCGTCGCCGTCGACACGGCCGTCCCGGGCGGACGTGAACTGTGGCAGCTGTCCACGGCCGCCGGTCCGGTGTCCGCGCCCGTCCTCGGCGAGGGCGACCGGCTGTACCTCTCGGCGGCGGACGGCCGGCTGCTCGCGGTCGACACGGCCCGCGGCGCACTGGCCGGCCAGACCGAGCCCCGCCTGCGCGGCGGGCGGCTCGGCCACCGGGCAGGCGTGGCGCCGCCCGTCGTCCTCGGCGGACGGGTCGTGGCCACCGCACCGGACGGCTCGGTCTTCGCGGTGGACGGAGCGGAGCCGGGGCGCTGGTGAGCCGTTCGCCGGCCGGGCCGCCGAACGGGCGGGGCCGGGGTGCGGCGAGGCGGAGGGAGGGCCGGGTACGAGGACGGGGCGCGGCCCGTCGGCCGCGCCCCGTCCTCGTACGAAGGTCTCCCAAGCGCCGGTCAGCCCAGCTTGGACACGTCCCGGACCGCGCCCTTGTCCGCGCTCGTCGCCATCGCCGCGTACGCCCGCAGCGCCGCCGAGACCTTGCGCTGCCGGTTCTTCGGCGCGTACACGCCACCGAGCGCCGCGCGGCGGGCCGCCAGGGTCTCGTCGTCCACGAGCAGTTCGATCGAGCGGCGGGGGATGTCGATGCGGATGCGGTCGCCGTCCTCCACCAGGGCGATGGTGCCGCCCGAGGCCGCCTCCGGGGAGGCGTGGCCGATGGACAGGCCCGAGGTGCCGCCGGAGAAGCGGCCGTCCGTCACGAGCGCGCAGGTCTTGCCGAGGCCGCGGCCCTTGAGGAAGGAGGTCGGGTAGAGCATCTCCTGCATGCCGGGGCCGCCCTTGGGGCCCTCGTACCGGATGACGACCACGTCGCCGTCCTTGACCTGCTTGTTGAGGATCTTCTCGACGGCCTCGTCCTGCGACTCGCAGACGACCGCCGGGCCCTCGAAGGTCCAGATCGACTCGTCGACGCCGGCCGTCTTCACGACGCAGCCGTCGGCGGCGAGGTTGCCGTGCAGGACGGCGAGGCCGCCGTCCTTGGAGTAGGCGTGGGTCACGTCGCGGATGCAGCCGTTCGCCGCGTCCGTGTCCAGCGCCTCCCAGCGCTCGGACTGGGAGAAGGCGGTCGCGGAGCGGACGCAGCCGGGGGCCGCGTGCCACAGCTCGACGGCCTCCTCGGACGGCGAGCCGCCGCGCACGTCCCAGGTCTCCAGCCACTGCTTGATGGAGGGCGAGTGGACGGAGTGCACGTCCTCGTTGAGCAGACCGCCGCGGTACAGCTCGCCGAGGATGGCGGGGATGCCGCCGGCCCGGTGCACGTCCTCCATGTAGTACGTGCGGTCCTTGGCGACGTTGGGGGCGACCTTGGCCAGGCAGGGGACGCGGCGCGAGACCTCGTCCATGTCCGGCAGGCCGTAGTCCAGCTCGGCCTCCTGGGCGGCGGCGAGCAGGTGCAGGATCGTGTTGGTCGAGCCGCCCATGGCGATGTCGAGGGCCATGGCGTTCTCGAAGGCCGCGCGGGTGGCGATCGAGCGGGGCAGGACCGAGTCGTCGTCCTGCTCGTAGTAGCGGCGGGTGATGTCGACGACGGTGCGGGCGGCGTTCTCGTACAGCGCCTTGCGGGCGGTGTGGGTGGCCAGCAGCGAACCGTTGCCGGGGAGGGAGAGGCCGATCGCCTCGGTGAGGCAGTTCATCGAGTTGGCGGTGAACATGCCGGAACAGGACCCGCAGGTCGGACAGGCGTTCTCCTCGATGCGGAGCATGTCCTCGTCGGAGATCTTCGGGTTCACCGCGTCGGCCATCGCGTCGACCAGGTCGAGCGTGCGGACCGTGCCGTCGACCAGCGTGGCGCGGCCGGACTCCATCGGGCCGCCGGAGACGAAGACCGTCGGGATGTTGAGCCGCAGGGCGGCCATCAGCATGCCCGGGGTGATCTTGTCGCAGTTGGAGATGCAGATCAGGGCGTCGGCGCAGTGCGCCTCCACCATGTACTCCACGCTGTCCGCGATCAGGTCGCGGGAGGGCAGGGAGTACAGCATGCCGCCGTGGCCCATGGCGATGCCGTCGTCCACGGCGATCGTGTTGAACTCGCGCGGGATGGCACCGGCGGCCGTGATGGCCTCGGAGACGATCCGGCCGACCGGCTGGAGGTGGGTGTGGCCGGGGACGAACTCCGTGAAGGAGTTGGCGACCGCGACGATCGGCTTACGGCCGATGTCCGCGCCCGGTACACCGGAGGCGCGCATAAGGGCGCGGGCGCCCGCCATGTTGCGGCCGTGGGTGACAGTGCGGGACCTCAGCTGGGGCATCGTCGCTCGCTCCTCGTGACGGGTGTGCTTGCTGTCGAGCGTACGCCGCCGCTCCAAGATCTGGACATGCTGTCCGTATGGCGGACGGGGCGTTCACCCCTCGGTCGGCCTCCGGCCGGTCCGTCGAGGCGCCGGCCCGTCAGGGGCGGGGCGCCCCGGAGGGCGGCGCGGTGGTGGACGGGCGGGCGCTGCCGGACGGCCGTGCGGAGGCCGAGGGGCGCGTGAGGCCCGTGGGGTGTCCGGCGGCCGGGGAGGCGAGGTGGAGGCGGGTGAAGGCGAGGGCCTCCGCGAGATCGGCCTCGCGTTCGGCGGCGGACATCGCCCGCCGGGTGTTGACCTCGATGACGACGTGCCCGTCGAAGCCGGTGTGCGCGAGGCGCTCCAGGAGTTCGGCGCAGGGCTGGGTGCCGCGGCCCGGCACCAGGTGCTCGTCCTTGGCCGAGCCGCGCCCGTCGGCGAGGTGGACGTGGCCCAGCCGGTCGCCCATGCGGTCGATCATCGCGAGGGCGTCCGTGCGGGCGGTCGCCGTGTGCGAGAGGTCGACGGTGAAGTGCCGGTAGTCGTCCTTGGTGACGTCCCACTCGGGGGCGTACGCGAGCACCTCGCGGTCCTTGTACCGCCACGGGTACATGTTCTCGACGGCGAACCGCACGTCGGTCTCGTCCGCCATCCGCCAGATGCCGCGCACGAAGTCCCGGGCGTACTGGCGCTGCCAGCGGAACGGGGGGTGCACGACGACCGTCGAGGCGCCGAGCTTCTCGGCCGCGGCCTGCGCGCGCCGGAGCTTGACCCACGGGTCGGTGGACCAGACGCGCTGCGTGATGAGCAGGCAGGGGGCGTGGACGGCGAGGATCGGGACCTGGTGGTAGTCGGAGAGACGGCGCAGCGCCTCGATGTCCTGGCTGACGGGGTCGGTCCACACCATGACCTCGACGCCGTCGTAGCCGAGGCGCGCCGCGATCTCGAAGGCCGTCGCCGTCGACTCCGGATAGACCGAGGCCGTCGACAGGGCGACCTTCGCATCCGGGACGCGCACCACTGGTTCTGCCACGCAGAACAGCGTACGGGTCGGTAGGGGGCGCCGGGGGGTGGTTCCGGTCACGTGGGCGGAGGGGTGGTTCCGGTCACACGGGCGGGGGCCGGGCCCCGCGCCCGGGTCCGGCTCACACCGGCAGGTGGTCCAGGCGGCGCAGGATGACGCCCTCGCGCAGGGCCCAGGGGCAGATCTCCAGCCGCTCGACGCCGAGGAGGTCCATCGCGCCCTCGGCGACCAGGGCGCCCGCGAGGAGCTGGGCGGCGCGGCCCTCCGAGACGCCGGGGAGGGCGGCGCGCTCGGGGACGGTCATCGCGGCGAGGCGCGGGACCCACTCCTCCAGGGACGCGCGGCTGAGGACCCGCTGCACGTAGAGGCCCTCGCCGGAGCCCGGGGCGCCCGCGATCCTGGCGAGCTGCTTGAAGGTCTTGGAGGTGGCCACGACGTGGTCCGGCGGGCCGAAGCGGCTGACCACTCCCACCCGGCGGGCGATCTGGGCGCGCACGTGGCGGCGCAGCGCCTTCACGTCCTCCGACCCGGCCGGGTCGCCCGGCAGCCATCCGGCGGTGAGGCGGCCGGCGCCCAGCGGGAGGGAGACGGCGGCGTCGGGGTCCTCGTCGATGCCGTACGCGACCTCCAGGGAGCCGCCGCCGATGTCGAGGAGGAGCAGTTTCCCGGCGGACCAGCCGACCCAGCGCCGGGCGGCCAGGAAGGTCAGACGGGCCTCCTCCTCGCCGGTGAGGACCTGGAGGTCGACGCCGGTCTCGTCCTTGACCCGGGCCAGGACGGCGTCGGCGTTGGTGGCCTCGCGCACCGCGGAGGTGGCGAACGGCAGGATCTCCTCGCAGCCCTTGTCCTCGGCGGCCTGGAGCGCCTCCCGGACGGTGGCGGTCAGCCGCTCGACGCCGCCGGGCGTGATGGCGCCCCGCGCGTCGAGCAGCTCCGCGAGCCGCAGCTCCGCCTTCTGGGAGTGGGCGGGCAGCGGGCGGGCCCCGGGGTGGGCGTCCACCACCAGGAAGTGCACCGTGTTCGAACCGACGTCGAGGACTCCGAGTCTCATGGCGGAAACGCTACTGCGCCCGCCCGCATACGCTTGGCGGTGTGCCAAAGACGAACAAGGCGAAGCCGGGCAAAGCCAAGGGCAACGGCAAGGGCAACGGCAGGGACGCGAACGTGGAACCGGACGAGAAGGGCCTGGACTTCCCCCGGGCATGGGTCGAGTTCCCCGATCCCGCCGACGAGGAGCAGGTCTTCCGCTGCGACCTGACCTGGCTGACCTCGCGCTGGACGTGCGTCTTCGGCAGTGGCTGCCAGGGCATCCAGGCGGGGCGCGCCGCCGACGGCTGCTGCACGCTGGGCGCGCACTTCTCCGACGAGGACGACGAGAAGCGGGTGGCCTCGCACGTGGCCCGGCTCACGCCGGAGCTGTGGGAGTTCCACGACATCGGTACGGAGACGGGCTGGGTGCAGCTCGACGAGGACGGTGACCGGCAGACCCGCCGCTGGCAGGGCTCCTGCATCTTCCAGAACCGTCCCGGATTCGCGGGCGGCGCGGGCTGCTCGCTG
Source organism: Streptomyces sp. (assembly GCF_031178505.1). Taxonomy (GTDB): domain Bacteria; phylum Actinomycetota; class Actinomycetes; order Streptomycetales; family Streptomycetaceae; genus Streptomyces; species Streptomyces gulbargensis. Next base: position 5,902 of record NZ_JAPSIW010000206.1, read on the forward strand.
CACATCCTGGCGCTGAAGGAGGGCCGCGAGCCCCTGGAGACCAAGCCGGACGTGTGCTGGCAGCTGCCGGTGCGCCGGACGTACGACTGGATCGACCGGCCGGACGACACCCGGGTCCTCCAGGTCTCCATCGGGGAGTACGACCGCAGGGGCTGGGGGCCCGGCGGTCACGACCTGCACTGGTGGTGCACCTCGGCCACGTCGGCGCACGGGGCCGGGGAGCCCGTGTACGTCACGTACCGGCCGGAACTCACCGAGATGATGGGCCCGGAGGCGTACAAGGTGCTGGCCGGGCTGTGCGAGGCCCGGCTCGCCTCGCAGCTGCCGCTGGTCGCCCCGCACCCGGCGGACCCGCGCCCCGCGCCGTAACCCTCGCCTTCGTCCCCCGGTGTCTCAGGGGGAGGACGGCGGGGGCGTCTCCTCGGTGGCCGGGGCCGTCGTGGCCGGATCGGTGGTGGCGGGGGGCGGTTCCTCCGTCGTCGGGGGCGGGGTGGTCGGATCCGTGGTGGCCGGGGGCGGGGTGGTGGGCGGTTCGCTCGTCGCCGGCGGCGGGTCGCTGGGGCTCTCGGTGGCCGGCGGCTCGGTGGGCGGTGTCGTCGGGTCGGTGGTGGCGGGCGGCGGTTCCTCCGCCGCCGGGGGGCGGGCGGTTCCCGCGACGGGCGGCGGGGGCACGGCGCGCGGCGCCTCGGCCCGACCCCGCCCGTGGATGCGTACGACCGCTCCGGAGGGATCGACTCCGATCCGGGCGCTCCACGCGCCCGCGGGTTCGCGGGCGTGGTCGACGCGGACGGCGATCGTGACGCTCTCGCCGGGCCGCAGGGTGCCGGTGGCGCGGTTCACGTAGAGCCAGGGGGCGTCCGTCCACAGCGACCAGTCGACGGGCGTGCCGCCGGCCGCGGTGAGGGTGAGCAGGGTCAGGTCGCCGTGGCCGCGCGCGGAGACGGTGATCCAGCCGGGGACCGGGTCGCCGGGGCGGGCGGGGGCGACGGGCCCCGGGGGGCCGCCGGGGCTGACGACCTCCACCGAGACGCCAGGGGCGGTACTGCCGCGGGTGAAGCCGTGTTCGGGGGAGGTGTGGGAGTTGCCCGCGTTCTCGTACCGGTCGTACGAGCGGCCGTCCACGCCCGCCGGCCCCCCGTCCTCGCGCGCGCTGATCCGGGCGTCCTCGCGGCCCCGCTCGTCCGCGGCCGGGGCGCCCCGGTACGAACTCCACAGGGCGAGGACCGGGGCGGCGACGACGGCCGCGACGACGGTGGTGGTGACGGCCCTGGCCCGCAGCCGGTCGCGCCGGGCCGCGTGGTCCTTGGGGTCGAGGGGGAAGCCGGTCGGGGAGAACCGGGGGGCGCCCGCCCGCGCGCGGGGCACGTGCAGCATCGCCATGTACGCGGCGGCCCGGGGCGCCTCGACCAGCGGCAGCCGCGCGGGGGCGGGGCTGGTGGCGCCGGGCCAGGGCCCGCGGGCACCGACCCGCTCGGCGGTCTTCCGGCAGCGGGGGCAGTCGTCGACGTGCCGGACGAGTTCGGTGCGCAGGGCGGCCGAGAGCAGGACCCGGTGGTCGCCGGTGAGCCGGGCGACGGTGGGGCAGCCGCCGGTCTCCACGACGGCGAGGGCGGCCCTGGTGCGCTCCACCTCGCAGGCGGCGGCCGCGAGGAGCTCCCGGGCGGCCGACGGGTCCAGGGAGAGCACGGCGGCGACCTGGCGGCGGCTGAGGCCGTGGCGGACGGCGAGTTCCAGCGCCTCGCGCTGCTCGGGGGTGGTGCCGGCGGCCTCCGGCCAGGCCAGCCGGGCCAGTTCGGCGCGGCGGCGCTCGGCGGTCTCCGGCGGGACGGGCGGCGGCTCGGGCGCGGCGACGGCGGGACGCCCGGTGTGCGCGCCCTGGCGCCGGCGGCGCTGCTCGCCGAGGCTGCGCAGGCAGGCCCAGCGGGCGAGCGCGTACAGCCAGGCCGTGCGGCCCTCCTCGTCGGAGGGGCAGCGGGCGTGGTGGCGCTCGGCGACGGCGAGGACGTCACCGAGGACGGCCGTGGCCGTGTCGTGGTCGCAGAGCACCGAGAGGCAGTACGTGAAGAGGCCGTCGAGGGCCGCCTCGTAACGGGCCGGGGGCCGCTGGCCGAGCGTCCGCGGTCCCTGGTCCGCGGCGGCGCGGTGCGCCCGGTGTGCGCCGGGAGTGCGTGAGGGGGGATCCAGCCTGCTGCTCGTCACTGGGCGACCGTAGGCGGGAGCGGGGGCGCTCTTCGTACCAATGGAACGGTTCTCACCCCTACGGGTGAAGGTACCGCTCGAAGGGGGACAGGAGCGTAGTGTTCCGCTTCCGAGTGCGCCCCCCTCGGGGGCTCCCGGGGGGCTCCCGCGGCGGCGCCTGTGGACGGCCGCGGCCCGTTGTCGGTGGCGGCGGCTACGGTGTGGACCATGGCTGCCCGTACGAAAACCGCCAAGGACAGGCCGTCCTACCGCTGCACCGAGTGCGGCTGGCAGACGGCCAAGTGGCTCGGCCGCTGCCCCGAATGCCAGGCATGGGGCACGGTCGAGGAGTACGGCGCGCCCGCCGTCCGGACGACCGCGGCCGGCCGGGTCTCCACCGCCGCGCTGCCCATCGGCCAGGTCGACGGCCGGCAGGCCACCGCCCGGTCCACCGGCGTCGACGAGCTCGACCGGGTCCTCGGCGGCGGGCTGGTGCCCGGTGCCGTCGTGCTGCTCGCCGGGGAGCCGGGCGTCGGCAAGTCCACGCTCCTGCTCGACGTGGCCGCCAAGGCCGCGAGCGAGGCCCACCGCACCCTGTACGTGACGGGCGAGGAGTCCGCGAGCCAGGTCCGGCTGCGCGCCGACCGGATCGGCGCGATCGACGACCACCTGTACCTGGCGGCCGAGACCGATCTCTCCGCCGTGCTCGGGCACCTGGACGCCGTGCAGCCCTCCCTGCTGGTCCTGGACTCGGTGCAGACGGTCGCGTCCCCCGAGATCGACGGCGCCCCCGGCGGCATGGCCCAGGTCCGCGAGGTCGCCGGAGCCCTGATCCGGGCGTCGAAGGAGCGGGGCATGTCCACGCTGCTCGTCGGCCACGTCACCAAGGACGGCGCCATCGCGGGCCCCCGGCTCCTGGAGCACCTGGTCGACGTCGTGCTGAGCTTCGAGGGCGACCGGCACGCCCGCCTGCGCCTGGTCCGTGGCGTGAAGAACCGGTACGGGGCGACCGACGAGGTCGGCTGCTTCGAACTGCACGACGAGGGGATCACCGGGCTCACCGACCCCTCGGGCCTCTTCCTGACCCGGCGCGACGTGGCCGTGCCCGGCACCTGCCTGACGGTGACCCTGGAGGGCCGCCGACCGCTGGTCGCCGAGGTGCAGGCGCTGACCGTCGAGTCGCAGATCCCCTCCCCGCGCCGCACCACCTCCGGCCTGGAAACCTCCCGCGTCTCGATGATGCTGGCGGTCCTGGAGCAGCGCGGCCGGATCAGCGCGCTCGGCAAGCGGGACATCTACAGCGCCACGGTGGGCGGGGTGCGGCTCTCCGAGCCCGCCGCCGACCTGG
>NZ_JAPSIW010000207.1 GCF_031178505.1 Streptomyces sp.
CGACTACTACGGCGTCTACCGCTCCACCTGGCTCTCCGCCACCGGGCAGCCGCAGCCGCTCCGGACCACCGTGGACGGGCTGCTGAGCGGCGACGACGGCGACTGCTCCTCCTACAGCGGCCGCTGCATCGTGATGTGGGCGAGCGGTGACGGCTTCCACGGGCGCCGGAACGATTCGTACAGCGATGACACCGTGCTGTACGAGAACGGGAGGAGCACCGCCGGGGGGCCGAGCGTCACCACCGGCATGAGCAGCGGTGAACTGGTGGACCTCTCCGGCCGGTTCGGGCTCGTCGCCTCGGCGACCACCGTCCTGCGGGAGGAACCGTACGTCGTCGAGTTCCCGAAGTCGGGTGCCGGAACCGTCCGCGAACGGCGCACCGACCTCACCGCCGCCCTGTGGGGCTCCACCCTCTGGAGCGCCGCCAAGGACAGCCCGCGGGTCACCTCGAAGTCGCTGGTGTCCGGCGCGGCGGGCCCGTCCTTCACGACTCCCAACGCGTGCGCTCCGGCCCACCTCCAGGCCGCCGGCCGCTGGGTCTACTGGTCCTGCGACCAGGACGGCTGGACCCCGGGGACGGGTTCGGGCGTCTACGACCGGCAGACCGGGCGGACCATGACCCTGCCGGGCCGCAACATCCGCAACGTGCTGCTCGGGGACGGCTACGTCGTGCGGCAGGACCCGGAAGCGGGCCTGCGCCTGTACGACCTGCACGCCGGGCTCCCGGCCTCCGGCTCCGCCGCCGACGTGCCCCAGCGGACGCTGGCGACCGCGGCCGACCTCGGCCCGGACGCCCACGCCCGCCGGGACTGGACCGTCGACCGCTTCGGCGGCCACGTCGCGTACGCCGGCACCGACGAGCGGATCCGCATCGTCGCCACCGGGGTCCCCGCGCCGCCCGTCACCGTGATCGACTCCGCCGTCACCGGTGCGGCGCTGAACCTGGCCGCCCCCGGCACCGCCTGGTCCGGCCGCTGGTGGACCTCCAAGCCCACGGGTGCCTGGAAGGTCACCGTGAGGGAGAACGCCACCGGAACGGTCGTCCACACGGCCTCCGGGCCCGAGGCGCGCGGCCGGATCGAAGCCGCCTGGACCGGGAGGAACGCCTCCGGCCAGGCCGCGCGGAACGGCGGCTACACCTGGACCCTCACCGCCCGGCCCGCCGACGGCATCGGCGCCGACCTCTCCCTGACCGGCGCGCTGACGGTGACCGGCGGCGCCCCCGCCGCCCGGCCCGCCTGGCACGACGTCACCGGCGACGGCAAGGGCGACCTGCTCGGCCTCACGCCGGGCGGGACGCTGACCGTGCGGCCGGGCACGGGCACCGGGAGCGTGGGCACGGGGCCGTCGGCGACCGGCTGGCCCTCCTCCTCCCTGCTCGTCCCCTTCGGGGACCTCACCGGCGACGGGTGCGGCGACCTGCTGGTGCGGAACGCCGCCGGGGCGCTGACCCGCTACGACGGCGGCTGCGGCACCGCGTTCTCGCCCAACGGGAAGCGGGCCGGTCTGGGCAGCGGCTGGCAGATCTACAACCACCTCTCCGCCCCCGGCGACCTGACGGGCGACGGGCGGACGGACCTGCTCGCGCGCACTCCCGCCGGTGAACTGTGGATGTACGCCGACAACGGCGCCGGCGCGTTCAAGCCGAGGGTCCGGGTGGGCACCGGCTGGCAGATCTACAACACGGTCGTCGCGGCCGGCGACCTGAACGGCGACAAGGCCGGCGACCTGCTCGCCCGGGACAGCGCCGGCGCCCTGTGGCGGTACTACGGGACGGGCAGGGGCACCTTCGGCCCCCGGGTCGGGATCGGCACCGGCTGGCAGACCTACAACACGGTCGTGGGCGTCGGCGACCTCAACGCCGACGGCAAGGCGGACCTGGTCGCCCGCGACGCGGCGGGCGCTCTGTGGCGGTACAACGGCACCGGCACCGGCACCCTCTCCGCCCGGGTCCGGATCGGCACCGGCTGGCAGATGTACGCGCGGCTGGCCTGACCGGCGCGCCGCCGGGCCGAGACGCCCGGTGGAGCGCGGCGCTTCCGGCTCGGGCCGCCCGCTGAACCGGGGCGCCTGGCGATGCGCGGCGCTTCCGGATCGGGGCGCCTCCTGACCGGGGCGCCTGCCGTTTCCGGCGCGTCCACAGGGCCCGTACGACACCTCGGTGGCGTACGGGCCCTGCCCGTCGAGCCGCCCTCGTCCACGGGTCCGACGGCGGCGGGATACGCTCACGTTCTCGACGGGAGCGCGGGCGCCGGCCAGGGGGCCCGGCGGAACACCGCCCAGCCCCGCCTTCTCGCACATCAGGTTTCCCGGGGAGGGACCCCTCTTTGACTCGTCACCCCCGCGCGCGGCGACCCCGCGCGCGCATCGCCGTCCTCGCCGCCGCGCTGCTGGCCTCGGGGATCGGCGCCGCGCCGTCTGTGAGCGCCTCGCCGATCGTGGGCATCGACCAGCTGGACATCGATCCCGACTGGCGTGCCGTACCACGCGGCGAGATCGTCACCGCCGTCTCCGCGGGCGGCTACGCCCACGCCACGGAGGACGGCGACCATTTCAACGGCGACCGGCTCGTGTGGACGGACTTCGCGACCGGCACGAGCGTCCCGCTGGGCTACGAGGCCCACCCGCGCTTCGCCGAGACCGGGGTCGGCGGCCGCTACGCGTACGTCGAGCCCGCCCTCGGCGAGTACGCCGTCCGCGACCTGGCGACCGGCGTCCAGAAGCCGTTCACCCCGCCGTCCGACGCGAGTTACGTGGGACTCCTCGGCGGCTCCCTGCTCTTCCAGGGGAACACCGGGTTCTTCCTGGTGCAGGCCGCCGACCTCACCGGCCCCCGGACGCCGGTCACGGGCTGGCCCGCCGACGCCGACCTGAGCACGGCGCGGCTCGTGGCGGGCGACGACACCGTCGCGGTGATCCGTTACGCGAGCCAGGGAAGCGCCTACGACTTCACCGGGCTCGGCCTCGTCGAGCTCGCCACCGGTCGCGTGACCGCGATCGAGGACGCCGCCACGGCGTACAGCAGTGACTCCAGCGGCCCGGTGGTCCTCGGTCCCGACCGGATCGCCTGGGTGGACCGGTCGCGGACCGTGCACGTACGGGACCGTGCCCTTCCGACCGCCGCCGCCGAGCAGACCTTCGCCCTCCCCGCCGACCTGGACGCCACGGGACGGATCGGCCTCGTCGGCGACTGGGTCCTCGCCCTGACGAAGCCCGGGGGCGCGGACCCGGTCCTGCGGCGGAAGCTCGTCGCCGTCCACCCGGACGGCCGGACGCTGACCCTCCTGGAGAAGGCCCAGGCCGAACTCAACCAGGTCACGGGCCAGGACACGGCCGCCGCGGCCGTCGTCGGCGGCACCGGTCCGACGGACTGGGCCCTCCAGAAGGTGGTGCCGGGCAAGGACGGCACGCCGCTCCTGGAGAAGCTCGCCGCCCCCGTCGAGCCGGTCGCCGCCACGGTCGAGTCGATCGCGCTCGGAGCCGGCCGCCTCTCCTCGCTGGAGTGGGGCGGCTCGCGGGGCTCCGGCTTCTTCGAGCGGACGCTGCCGGTCGGTCCCCTCCACACCGGGCAGTCGAAGCCGGCCCCGCTGGGCGCCGAACAGAAGCGCCTGGAGCGGAACAACCCGCTCTTCGACAGTGGCGACGGCCGCACCGTCCACCTCGCGCACGAGGACTTCAAGCCCCTGGAGGTCGTCGCCCGGACCGCTTCCGGCCGGGTGACGCGGGCGCTCACCGGCGAGAACCACGGGCAGCTCGCCGATGTCTTCGGCCGGTGGGCGGTCTTCCAGGGCGGCAGCGGCCAGACGCTCGTCCTGAACCTGGACGCACCGGCCGGCACCTCGCCCGTCGTCCGCAAGCAGGCGAGGACGGCGGCGGCCGTCTGGGGCGACACCCTCTTCACGGGTACGGCCGTCAACGGCGAAGTGGTCCGGACCGACCTGACGACGGGCAAGGCGGCCGGAACGTTCTCGACGGGGGCCGGGTGCCCGGCGACCGAGTTCCAGGTCTCGGCGGGCCGCTGGCTCTACTGGGCCTGCGGACAGACCGGCGCGCACGGCGTCCACGACCTGCGGACCGGTGCGCGGCTCGCGCTCGGACAGGGCGTGACCGGCGGCGGGCTCCTCGGGGACGGTTTCTACGTGTCCCGGGACGCCGCCTCGTACCTCCGGGTCACCGACTTCCACACCGGTACGGCCCGGACGCGGACGCTCGTCGACGCCGCGCCGGTCTCCGGACCGCGCCGGGAGACGTGGACCGTCGACCGGTTCGGCGGTGCCGTCGCGTACCGCGGGGCGGACCAGCGCGTCCACGCCGTGTGGACCGGCGTACCCGCCTCCGACCTCACCGCCGCCTCGGCGAGCGCCCCCGCCTCCGCACGGTCGAAGGACGGCTGGAAAGCGTCCTGGACGCTGTCCAAGCCCGCCTCGACGTGGCGCCTGAACATCCGCGACCCGCACACCGGGACGGTCGTCCGCAGCTACGGCGGCGGAGAGACCCGGGGCCGGATCGACATCGCCTGGGACGGGCGCACGGCGGCGGGCAAGGTCGCCCCGAACGGCCCGTACGTCTGGGACCTGACCGCCAACACCGCCGACGGGCAGGGCCGGGACCTCGCCCTCTCCGGCGGCATCACCGTCACCGGCGGCACCCCCGGCCGGCGGGATCTGGCCGGAAACGACCGGCAGGGTGATCTGCTGGTGATGGACACGGCCGGACTCGTCTCGATGTACCGGGGCAACGCGTACGGCGGCCTGTCGTCCCGCATCGCCGGTACGGGCGCGAAGTTCCCCACCACCTCGGTCCTCGTGCCGTTCGGCGACGTGAACGCCGACGGCTGCGCCGACGTCCTCGCCCGCGTCGGGGACCAGCTGCGGTCCTACCGCCCGGGCTGCGGGCAGGTCGTCTCCGCCTCCTCCCCGTACACCGCGCTCGGCTCCGGCTGGGGCGGCTTCGACGTCCTGACCTCGCCCGGCGACCTCGACGGCGACGGCTTCACCGACCTGATCGCCCGCCAGGCCTCCAACGGGGACCTCTACTTGTACGGGGGCACCGCGGACCACCGTCTGAAGCCCCGTGTGCGGATCGGCACCGGCTGGAAGCTCTACACCAAGCTGATCGGCGCCGGGGACCTCAACCGCGACGGCCGCGACGACCTGCTCGGCATCGACACGGCGGGCGTCCTCTGGCGCTACTACGGCACCGCGACCGGCGGCCTCTCCCCGCGCGTGAAGCTCGGCGGCGGCTGGAACGGCTACTCGTCCCTGGTCGGCCTCGGTGACCTCTCCGGCGACGGCGTCACCGACCTCGTGGCCCGCGACACCGCCGGCCGCCTCTACAGCTACGAAGGCACCGGCTCCGGCGCTTTCGGCGGCCGCGTCCTCATCGGCACCGGCGGCTGGAACGGCTTCAAGGGCCTCTTCTGACCCCAGCCCCACCACCCGCCCCGCCCCGCCCCGCACCCCCGCGGCGCGGCGCGGGGCGGGGTGTGTCGGATACTCGATCTGTTCCGCGTACCTCTCGGGCTATGCTGCATGGGCGTGCTTGTCCACGGGCCGTTAGCTCAATTGGCAGAGCAGTGGACTTTTAATCCATTGGTTGTGGGTTCGAGTCCCACACGGCCTACCGATGGCGGGGGAGGGGAAACCCTCCGACCTGCTGAGGAGCGCCCCACCTGGTTCGACCGGGTGGGGCGCTCCGTCGTTTCGCGGGGCCGCCCCGCGAAAGGCGGCGGCCGGTCCCGCGAGGAGCGACGGTCCTCACGGGGAGCCGTGGGTGTCTCCAGACACGTGGCGACGCATGGGCCGCCCGCGGGGGAGCAGCCTGATTCGAGTCGGTGCTGTGGCCGGGGGCGCCCCGGAGGCGGTGACGTGAAGGTTGAACTGTGCTGCGCCCCCGTTCATTGCCGTTCGCAGCTCCCTGCCCGGCCGGCCGGGCACGTACATCAGCGCGGAGGTGGGTATGTCCCGCACCACCGCTCACAAATGGGTCCGTCGCTGGCGGGCCGAAGGCGACGCGGGTCTGCACGACCGTTCCAGCGGACCCCGCATCGCACACCCGGCGCGGTCGAGGGCCGTGTCTGCCTGCTGAGGAACGACCGCAAACTCGGCCCGATTCTGGGCCTTCCCGCCTCGACCGTGCATCGTGTCCTGGTCCGGCACGGCCTGAACCGTCCGTCCTGGCTGAACCGTCCCACCGGCGAGCCGATCCGGCGTTACAAACGCGACCGGCCCGGCGAACTGGTCCATGTCGACATCAACAACCTGGGCAACATCCCCGACAGCGGCGGCTGGCGAACCGTCGGCAGGACCGCCGACGACCGTAATCGCGAAGCCACCACCGCTCGCGAGAGCTCCATACCGGTGATCGGTTTCAGCTACATCCACTCGGCCGTCGACGACCACTTCCGTGTGGCCTACAGCGAGGTCCCTGCCCAACGAGCGCCAGCACACCGCCATCGCCTTCTGGCAACGCGCGAATGCGTTCTTCAGCGCGCACGGCATCACCGTCGAGCGGGGACTGACCGACAACGGCGCCTGCTACAAGTCCAAGCTCTTCGTCCAAGGCCTGGTTACGGCCGGCATCGCCCACAAGAATCCGCCCCTGGTGTCCGCAGACCAACGGCAAGGTCGAACGCTTCAACCGCACGTTCCTTGACGAGTGGGGCTACCGGCGGCCCTACACCTCGAACCACGAGTGGACCGAGGCCCTGGCAGCCTTCCTCCACACCTACAACCACCACCGCTGCCACACCGCACGCGGGGGACACCCATTCATCAGCCGTGTCAACAACGCTGCGGGACAATACACATAGCCCTGCGCACCGCACATCGGGGCAACTTCCATCTCGCGTAGCCGTCCCGAGAGTCGGTCCGATCTGGACGGGCGGGCATCGGCCGACACGCCTCCGGACATCGGCGGTGAGAAGCGCCAGCGGGGCGCAGCTCCAATGGGCGGCCCTCGATTGTGGGGCCCGGCAATGATCGCCGTCGCGGCTGAAGGTCACGTGAACCGGTTCCGAATCGGTGTCGGCGCAGGTGGAATCAGGGTCGGCCTCGAATGGGGTCGAACTTTCCATTCCATTAACCGGTCATTCATCCTTTGTTCGAGGAAATCCACCTTACGGCAACAGGTCGAAATGCGAGACGCGGCGATTTCCGGTCGCGAGAGGTGGTGATTTCGTTGATTTTGAGCCTGATTGAATCGAGTGATTGGCTCAAGTGTGTTGCTCGTCCTGGTGAGATGCGTGCTTGAGGTGCGGCAGATCGACTCGATAAGTTGATTGTGAAACCTCGGGGGAGGTGGAGGTCAAGCGACCTTGGTAAGCCCTGTTCCCCCGTTTGGTCTCGCCTCGGTGACTTCCGTCCAGGGGCGGGGAGGCCGTCAGGGCGCCTCGAAACGCGAGAGCGCACTTCGGCCAGGGGGCGAGTGTTCGGCGGTGGCGAGAATTAGAAAGGTGCTTGAGGCGATCTTTGTGTCGTGTGAGGCTGAGGTGGCTGCAATGGTGGGTGAGGGATACGCGTCCACGGTGCAGCACGTCCTTGTATGTGACTGAAAGGGGAGGGGCATGTCCTTCGGAATTGGGGTCCGGGTCACGGTCACAGCTGCAGCTGTGGCAGCACTGATGGGTGCCGGTCAAGCGTTCGCCGGTGCCGGAGAAAATCTGGACTCAAGGTACGAGAATTCCGCGTACGCATACAGTCATGGTACGAACGGCCAGGTTGCGATAGCCGACACAGCGGGGGACAGCATGGCTGTCTACACGCTGTACGACCGCAGGAACAACACAGGACTGCGGCTCGACAATCACGACGGCAATGGCTCCACGAAGTACAGCGGCATGGACACCACCAACTACGTGAGCAAGGTGACTGCCTGTCTGAACATCCAGCTCAACCCGGACCGGTGCGGCCCCGACGACCGCCCCGGTGACGGGCGCTGAGCATCTCGGCGGTGGAGCGGTCCAGGCCGCTCCACCGCGCCTTCTCATTCACCTGGCGAGACAGTGAGGACAGCACGTGAGCACCGCACACGGCACGGACACCGGGAAACCCGTCCTGGAGATCGCGGGACTGACGCACTCCCTGGGGGCGAGGGAGTTGTTCACGGGGCTTTCGCTGAGCCTGCGGGCCGGGGAGTCGGTCGCGGTGACCGGACCGAGCGGGTCCGGCAAGAGCACGCTGCTGTCCTGCGTGCTGGGCCTGATCGCACCGGACGCCGGATCGGTCAAGGTGACGGGCACCGAGGTCGTGGGGCTGCGGCCCGGACGGCTGGCCGCGCTGCGGGCCCGGTCGGTCGGCATGGTGTTCCAGTTCGGCGAACTCCTGCCGGAGCTGAGCCCCTTGGACAACGTGCTGCTCGCGGCGCTGCTGGCCCGTACCGGACGTCACGACGCCCGCGAGCGGGCGCGCACGCTCCTCGACGAGCTCGGCGTGCCGCCGGCGGTGACCAGCGAGGAGCTGTCCGGCGGTGAGCGGCAGCGCACCGCGGTCGCCCGCGCCCTGATCAACGAACCCGCGCTGCTGCTCGCCGACGAGCCGACCGGCGCGCTGGACACGGAGACGCGCGACCGTACGGCCGAGATGCTGTTCGGCCTGCCGCGCCGCCACGCGTGCGGGCTGCTCGTGGTGACCCACGACGCGGGCATCGCCGCGCGGGCCGACCGCGCCCTGCGGCTCGACGAGGGCGTGCTGAAGCCGCCGGCCTCCGGGGCGTCCGCGTGACGCGGGCCGGTGGGACCGGGAGCCTCGCGGGCCGGCTCCTCTCCCTCGGGCGGATGGCCGGCCGCCGTGCCGAGGCGGGAAGCGTACGTGCCGTGGCGCTGCTGCTCGCGACGCTGGTCCTCATCCTCGGCCTGGGCGGTCTCGTGGCCGTGCACGCCGTGTACGCGGGCAAGGAGGAGCGCCGGACGGCCCGGACGCCCGTGGTGCTCGAGGGGGTCCGGGATGCTGCGGCCGGCGCGACGACGTGGCTGGTGGGGTCCGACTCGCTGGAAGGGGAACGCCGGTTCAGCGTCGTGTACCTGGCCCCTCATCAGGGCGACGCGCCGCTGCCTCCCGGGCTCGACCGCTGGCCGGACCCGGGCCAGGCGGTCCTGTCACCGGCCCTGCGCCATGCCGGTGCCGCCGAGGACATCGACCACCGCTACGGCCCCCTGGCCGGCACGATCGGCGAGGAAGGACTGGACGAGCCGTCCGAATGGCTCGCCTACGTCCGGCCGCGTGACGGCCTGAGCGCCGAGCGGCCCGCCGACGTCGTGACCGGATTCGGCCCGGCGGCCGGACCGGTCCGGCACGCCCTGGAGCCGGGATCGGGCCGGCTGGACGACAAGCCCGAGTGGATGTTCCAGGCGGCGGTGACCGGCATGTTCGTGCTGCCTGCCTGCGCCCTCCTGGTCGTGGCCGCGCGCACCGG
>NZ_JAPSIW010000928.1 GCF_031178505.1 Streptomyces sp.
TGACGGAGAGCGACTTCGCCGAGCGCGCCGACCTGGTCCGCGGCTACGTCGGTCCGCAGGGCCTGGAGAAGGTCACGTACCTCGCCGACCCGCGCGTGGCGCCCGGCACCGCCTGGATCACCGGGGCCAACAAGGAGGGCACGCACGCGAAGAACGTGGTCGCGGGCCGTGACTTCGAGGTCGACGCGTACGTGGACGTCGTGGTCGTCGAGGAGGGCGACCCCTGCCCCAAGTGCGGCACCGGCCTGAAGCTGGACCGCGCGATCGAGATCGGCCACATCTTCCAGCTGGGCCGCAAGTACGCCGACGCCCTCAAGCTCGACGTCCTCGGCCAGAACGGCAAGCCGGTCCGCGTCACCATGGGCTCGTACGGCATCGGCGTCTCGCGCGCCGTCGCCGCGCTGGCCGAGCAGACCGCCGACGACAAGGGCCTGTGCTGGCCGGCCGAGGTCGCCCCGGCCGACGTGCACGTGGTCGCCGCCGGCAAGGCGCTGCAGACCGAGCTGGCCCTGGAGGTCTCCGACCAGCTGGCCGCGGCCGGCCTGCGGGTCCTGGTCGACGACCGGGCCGGGGTCTCCCCGGGCGTGAAGTTCACCGACGCGGAGCTGATCGGTGTCCCGAAGATCCTGGTCGCGGGCCGCCGGGCCGGCGAGGGCGTCGTCGAGCTCAAGGACCGCCGCACGGGCGAGCGCGAGGAACTGCCGGTCGCCGAGGCGATCGCCCGCCTCTCCGCCTGATCCCGCCGTACGGGGCCGGGCCCCGGGCTTTCCGCCCCGGGGCCCGGCCCTTTCGGTGTCCCGGGCGCTCCGCCCGTCAGGCCGGCTCCTCCTTCGGGGCCGGTTCGACCGAGGTGCCGGTGAGGTCCTCGATGGCACCCGAGGCGTCCGCGCGTCCCGTCAGGTAGGCGTCGCCGGGCGGCGCACCCGCCTCCGCGCCGGTGGGCGGGACGGGCGCCCACGCCGCTGCCCGGGCCTCCTCGGCCGCCCGGGCGGCCTGGCCCTCCTGACCCGCCCCGGCCCGCTCCGGCCGTCCCGGCGGGGGCGCGGCGCGCTCGAGGAACCGCAGCAGTTCCACCGGGATCGGCAGCACCAGCGTCGAGTTCTTCTCGGCGGCGACCGCCATCACGGTCTGGAGCAGCCGCAGCTGGAGCGCGGACGGCGCGTCCGCCATCTGGTGGGCCGCCTCCGCCAGCTTCTTCGACGCCTGCAGCTCCGCGTCCGCGTTGATCAGCCGGGCCCGCCGTTCGCGGTCGGCCTCCGCCTGCCGGGCCATCGACCGCTTCATCGTCTCCGGCAGGGACACGTCCTTGATCTCCACCCGGTCGATCTGGACGCCCCAGCCGATGGCGGGCGAGTCGAGCATGAGCTCCAGACCCTGGTTGAGCTTCTCCCGGTTCGACAGCAGGTCGTCGAGGTCGCTCTTGCCGATGATGGACCGCAGCGAGGTCTGGGCCATCTGGGAGACGGCGAACTTGTAGTCCTCGACCCGCACCAGCGCCTCGGCCGCGTCCACGACCCTGAAGTAGACGACCGCGTCGACCCGGACCGTCACGTTGTCCCGGGTGATGCCCTCCTGCGCGGGCACCGGCATCGTGACGATCTGCATGTTCACCTTGTGGAGCCGGTCCATCCCCGGGACGATCATCGTGAAGCCGGGCCGGCGCACCTCGCCCCGCAACCGCCCGAAGCGGAAGACGACCCCCCGCTCGTACTGCTTCACCACCCGGGCCGCCGCGCCCACGTAGGCGACGGCGGCCGCTCCGGTACCGGCCGCCGTCATCAGCAGCTCCTGGATCATCGCGGCCCCCTGAGGTCGAGCAGAACCGTACCGACCGTCTGGAAACGGTACAGAAAGGGTATTCCCGCTCGGGCGCCGCGCGAACGTCAGAGCCAGCTCGCGAACTCCAGCAGCAGCTCCGCGTCCTGCCGCCGCCCCGCGGTCAGGGCCCGTGTACCCGACTCGACCGCCCGGAAAAGGGTCCAGCCCCGCAGCCGCTCCCGGTCCACCTCCAGGGAGTCGGCCAGCTTGTTCACCCGGCGCCGGGCGGCCGAGGCGCCCGCCGAGGCGGCCACCAGGTCCTCCACCCGGTCCCGCACCAGCCGCGCCAGGTCGTACGCCCGCTCACCGACCAGCGGCTCGGGCCCCACGGCCAGCCAGGGCGCCCGGTCCCCGGCGAGCACCTTGCCCTGCCGGAAGGCGCCGTGCAGCAGCAGGGTCTCGGTCTCTCCGGAGGTCAGCTCCTCCCGTGCCGCGAGCGCCGCCGCCGTCAGCGCGCCGGCCCCCGGGTCGGCGCGGTACGGCTCCATGGCCGCCGCCTGCCGGGGCGGGCGCGCGG
>NZ_JAPSIW010000208.1 GCF_031178505.1 Streptomyces sp.
GCCCCGGGGGCGGGCTGGGCGGTCATGGAGGCACCCTATCAATGCAACTGAACTCTTGAGTTCAACTGAACTGATCCGTACAGTTCAGTTCATGACGACCGGACAGCCCACACCGGGGCACCTCCCTGCCCACCCCGGCCCCCACGCCCCGCCGCCCGGAGCCCCGACGGCGCACCGCCGCCGCTGGACCGCCCTCGCGCTCCTCTGCACCGCCCAGTTCATGCTGATCCTCGACGTCACCGTCGTGAACGTCGCCCTGCCCTCCCTCGCCGCCGACCTCGATCTCGGGCGCACCGCGCTGACCTGGGTCGTCACCGCGTACACCCTCTGCTTCGGCGGCCTCATGCTGCTCGGCGGCCGCCTCGCCGACGCCTTCGGCGCCCGCCGGGTCCTCCGCGCCGGGCTCACCGTCTTCACCGCCGCCTCCCTGGCCTGCGGCCTCGCCGGTAACGCGGCCGTCCTCCTCGCCGGCCGGACCGCCCAGGGCATCGGCGCCGCCCTGCTCTCTCCCGCCGCCCTCGCCCTCGTCACCACGGGCTTCCACGGGGCCGACCGCGCCCGTGCCCTCGGCGTGTGGGCCGCCGTCGGCGGCACCGGCTCGGCCGTCGGCGTGCTGCTCGGCGGCGCGCTCACCGACGGCCCCGGCTGGCCGTGGATCTTCCACGTCAACGTGCCCGTCGGCCTGGCCCTGCTGCTCGCCCTCCCGAGGCTGCTGCCGCCCTCGCCGCGCGGCACCGGAGGGCGGCCGGACGTCCCCGGGGCGCTGCTCGTCACCACCGCGACCGGTGCCCTCGTCCACGGCCTCGTCCGGGCGGGCGACTCCGGCTGGGCCTCCCCGGTGACCCTGCTGTCCCTGTCCGGCGCGCTGCTCCTGTACGCGGTCCTCGCCGTCGTCGAACGCGCGAGCCGGGCGCCGCTGATGGACCCCCGGATGCTCACCCGGCGCCCGGTCGCCGCCGGCTCCCTGCTCATGCTGGTCGCGACCGCGCTCCTGATCTCCTTCTTCTTCCTGGGCTCCCTGCGGCTCCAGCACGTCCACGGCCTGGACGCCCTGCGCACCGGCCTCTTCTTCCTCCCGATCGCCCTCACCACGGCGCTCGGCGCCCACCTCGGCTCCCGCCTGCTCACCACGGCCGGCCCGCGCGCCTGCGCCACCGGCGGCATGGCGCTCGCCGCCCTCGCCTGTCTGCCCCTGACCTTCCTCGACCCGGCCCCCGGCGGGGCCAACCCGTGGACCACCCTGCTGCCCGCCCTCGCGACGGCCTCCCTCGGACTCGGCGCGGTCTTCGTCTCGGCGACCACCACCGCCCTCGGCCTCGTCGCCCCGCACGAGGCCGGCCTCGCCTCCGGCATCGTGAACACTTTCCACGAACTGGGCGGATCGGTCGGCGTCGCCGTCGCCTCCACCCTCGCCCTCGGCGCCACGTCCCTGCCCCGCCCGGACGGTTTCACCGCCGCCCTCACCCTGTGCGCCGCGGCCGCCGCGGCCACCGCCCTCACGGCCCCCTTCCTCATCCCGCGCGGCACACCCCATGTGACGGGCGGGCCGCACGGGATGCACTGAGCGGAGCCGAACGGGTACGCCGAGGCGCGGGCCGCCCCGGCGGAACCCGTCTCAGTCCTGGCTCGGGCCCGTCTCGTCGACCGGGCGGACGACCACCGGGTACTCCGGGGCGCCGGGCGGCTGGGGGCACCGGGCCACGCGGGCGGCGATCTCCGTCACGCGGTCGAGGCTCGCGCAGTCCAGGAGCCAGTACCCCGCCAGGACCTCCTTCGTCTCCGCGTACGGCCCGTCCGTGACGACCGGCCGGCCGTCCCCGTCCACCGTCACGAAGCGGGTCGTGGACGGGGCGGCGAGCCCCTGCGCGTCGAGCATCTCGCCCGAGGCCGCCAGGTCCTCGTTGATCGCGTTCATGTGGTCGAACATGACCTGGAGCTGTTCCTTGTCCCAGGCGGGGCTCGCCTCCGAACCACGGCCGCTCATCGCCGCGTAGTCCGCCTGCGAACCCAACACCATCACCAGGTACTTCATGACGTCCTCCTCCGGACTTCCCAGCGGCTCTCCGCCGCCTTCGCAGGAGAGTCGGAGCGGCGGGCGCGTTCTCGACACCGCGCGGGAAAAAGTCGGGAAAGCCGGATGAATCACCCGGGAGCACCATCATGCCGGTGTGAACGCATTCACCTTCTCCGCCGCCTTCATCACCTTCTTCTCCGTCGTCGGCCCCCCGAAGGTGCTCCTCTCCTTCGCCGGCCTCGCCCAGGTCCACCCCGTCCGCCAGCTCCGGACGATCGCCCTCATCTCCTCGGCCGCCGCCGTCCTCGTCGGCCTGGCCACCGGCATCACCGCGCCCTGGCTGCTCGACCTCTTCCACATCAGCACCCCCGCGCTCCAGCTCGCCGGCGGCGTCATCTTCTTCCTCTACGCCGTCGGCCTCGTCCTCGGCATCCACCTCGGCTCCGAGGGGATCCGGCAGGACGCCCCGGACCTCGTCAGCGGGGTGCGCGAGCTGCTCATGCCGTACGTGGTGAGTCCGCTCGCCATGACGGCGGTCCTCATCGAGGCGGCGGCCCGCGACTCCTTCAGCTGGCGCTCGACGGTCGTCGGCGCGTACGTCACCGTCATCGCCCTCGACGTGGTCTGCGTCCTGCTCCTCATCCGGCTCCTGCGCCGCACCCACCACGCCACGATCGAGCTGCTCGGCCGCCTGCTGGGCCTGCTGCTGGCCGCTGTCGCCGTCGACCTGGTCCTCGACGGGCTCTCGGACCTGGGCGTGCCGGGGCTGCCCACCCGCCACTGACCCACGGGCGCCGCGCGGCCGCCCGTCAGGGACCCGCCGGGGCGGGGACGGCCGGCCGGGCGACGAAGTCCGTGACCGTCCGGACGAAGACGTCCTCCTGCTCGAAGAAGACGACGTGCCCGGCGTCGATCTCCGCGTACGCGCTGCCGTCGATCGCCGCGTGCAGCGCCCGGCTGTGCTCCACCGGCACCGTCGCGTCCCGCGCGCAGCCGATCACCAGGGTGCGGGCCCTGATCCGCCCCAGCAACGCCCTGACGTCGACCTCCAGGTCGAGTGCCACGTGTCGCAGGGTGCCCGGCGTGGGCGGCATGTTCGGGATGAGGGCCTCGACCTCCTCGCGGCCGATCGCGTTGAGGAAGCGCCGGCTGAAGCCGGTCATCGTCACGCTCCGGCCGAAACCGGCGGGGTCGTGCGTCCCCAGCCGCTGCCACAGCGTGAACAGGTTCCGCAGGTACTCGTCGCCGTCGGTGTACGCCCATCCCGCCACCAGGACGAGCCGCTCCACCAGATCGGGGCGGAGCGCGGCGACGGCGGCCGAGACCGGCGCGCCCATCGAGAAGCCCAGCAGGTCCACCGGGCCGCCGCCCGCGTCCTCGATCACCGCGATCACCTGCGCGGCGAGCGCCTCCACGGTCAGGGGCCCGCCGTCGTCGGACGTGCGCTCGGTGCCGGACAGGTCCGGGGTGACGACCGTCCGCCCGGCGGCGGTGAGCCGCGGCACCACCGTCCCCCAGTTGACGGCCGCCCCGCCGGACCCGGTGCCGTGGACGAGGACCAGCGGCGGGCCGGATTCACCGGCCGCCGCCTCATGGACGTCGTACCGGACGAGGGCGCGTCCGACGCCGACGGTACGGACGGTGGAGGCGGTACGGGTGGAACCAGGGGTCCGGGTGGGGGCGGCGGTTCCGGAGGCGGTGCCGACGGTCGCGGCCCCGGGCGCGATGCCGGTGGCGGCGGTTGCGGTGGCGGGGGTTCCGGTGGACGGGAAGGCGGTCGTGGACATGCTCGGGGCTCCCGGTGACGAGGGCGGCTGCGCTGACACCGAGGACTGTGCCGCCGTCCGGCCGCGCCCGGGAGAGCCCTCCGTACCCTGGGACCGGCAGTCCCTGGATGGGCCCGTCGCGCTCCGCGAAGATGGCCCGCATGACGATCGACCGCCGCGAACTCGCCGATTTCCTGCGCCGCTCCCGCGAGCGGGTCCGCCCCCAGGACGCGGGCCTCCCGGCCGGTCCCCGGCGCCGTACCCCCGGGCTCCGCCGCGAGGAGGTCGCCCACCTGGCGGGCATGTCGGCCGACTACTACATCCGCCTCGAACAGGCCCGTGGCCCACAGCCCTCGCCCCAGATGCTCGCCGCCCTCGCCCGCGCGCTGCGGCTGACCACCGACGAGCGCGACCACCTCCACCTGCTCGCCGGCCACCGGCCGCCCGCCGGGCCCCCGGCCGGTGAGCACGTCTCACCCGGGCTGCTGCATCTCCTGGACCAGCTGGACACCACCCCCGCCCAGGTCCTGAGCGACCTCGGGGACGTCCTCGCCCAGAACGCGATGGCCCGCGCCCTGCTCGGCGGGGTGTGCACGGTGTCGGAGCACGGCCGGAACGTGGTGTGGCGCTGGTTCGCCGATCCCGGGGCCCGTACCGCGTACCCCGCCGGGGAACACGCCTACTACAGCCGCCTGCACGTCGCCGACCTGCGGGCCGCCGTGGCCCGCCGGGCCGGCGACCCGGCGGCGGCCCGGCTCGTGGAGCGGCTCCACGGGGCGAGCGAGGAGTTCGCGGAGCTGTGGGCCCGGCACGAGGTGGCGGTGCGCCGGCACAGCCGCATGCGGGTGGTGCACCCGGTGATCGGCCCGCTGGACCTGGACTGCCAGGTGCTCCTCGCCCCCGAGGGCGACCAGCGGCTGGTCCTCCACACGCCGCCGCCGGGCACGGACGCGGGGGACCGGCTCGCCCTGCTCAGGGTGGTCGGCACGGAACAGTTCCTGCCCTCCTGAGCCACCGCCCCGCCCGGCGGTCTCAGGCGTCGGCCGCCGCCCGGTCCCCCAACGGCCGCCGGCGCAGGGCCGGATCGGTGAGGGCGGCGCGCCGCCAGACGCCGTCGGGGGCGTACAGGTCGGTCCCCGGCGGCACGATCGCGTCGATCCGGTCCATGGCCTCGTCCGTGAGCAGCACCGGCGCGCCCTTGAGGAGCCCCTCCAGCTGGTCCATGGTGCGCGGCCCGATGATCACCGAGCTCACCGCCGGGTGCGCGGCGGCGAAGGCGATCGCGAGCTCGGGCAGGGTGCAGCCGAGGTCGTCGGCGAGCGCCACGAACTCCTCGACCGCGTCGAGCTTGGCGGCGGTCGTGGGCAGTGCCGGGTCGAAGCGGTGCGGAACGAGCGCGGGCCGCCCGCTGCTGAGGTCGATCGGACGCCCCTTGCGGTACCGGCCGGTGAGGAAACCCGACGCGAGTGGGCTCCAGGTGAGCACGCCCATCCCGTACCGCTGGGCCACCGGCAGCACCGAGGCCTCCACGCCCCGCGCCAGCAGCGAGTAGGGCGGCTGCTCGGTGCGGAAACGGCGCAGGCCGCGCCGCTCGGCGACCGTGTGCGCCTCCACGATGTCCTCCGCCGGGAAGGTGGAGCAGCCGAACGCCCGGATCTTGCCCTGGGTGACGAGATCACCGAGGACGCCGAGAGTCTCCTCGATGTCGGTCCGGGGGTCGGGCCGGTGGACCTGGTAGAGGTCGATCCATTCGGTGCCGAGCCGCCGCAGGCTGTTCTCGACGGCCTGGGTGATCCAACGCCGGGACAGACCGCCCCTGTTGGGGCCCTCGCCCATGGGGAAGTAGACCTTGGTGGCGAGGACGGTGGCCTCGCGGCGGCGCCGGTCGCGGAGCGCCTTGCCGACGATCTCCTCCGACTCCCCCGCGGAGTACATGTCGGCCGTGTCGACGAAGTTGACGCCCTGGTCGAGGGCGGCGTGAATGATCCGTACGGACTCCTGATGGTCGGGGTTGCCGACCGCCCCGAACATCATGGTGCCGAGGCAGTAGGTGCTGACTTCGATCCCGGTCCCGCCGAGTACCCGATAGCGCATGCGCGCACTCTAGGAATTGGAGTGCGCTCCAGCGCAAGACCTCAGGCCGGCCGCTCCCGTTCCGTGGTGCCGGCTCCCAGGGCCTCGGCGAGGAAACCGGCGACCAGCCGGTGCAGGACACCGGGCCGCTCCAGGTGGACGTCGTGCCCCGCGCCCGGCACGCTCGCGCCCCGGAGGCGGGGGAGGAGCCGGGCCATCTCCGCGTACTCCTCCGCGCCGACGATGCCGCCCCGGGAGCCCTCCCCGAGGACCGCGAGGACGGGGCAGGTGATCGCCGCCCACTCGTCCCAGAAGGCGCGGCGGGCGTTCTCCGCCACGGACGCCACCATGACCTCGGGGTCGAACCGGGGCCACAGCCCGCCGTCCGCCCGCCGCTCCAGACCGTCCGCCCAGCCCTCCCCCACGGGCCGGTTGCCACCCCCGAGGTACGCGACGGCCGCCTCGCGTGAGGGGAACGGCACCGGCCAGCCGGCCAGCCACTCCCCGATCACCCCCGGCAGCCCCGGGTCGGCCCGGCCGGGCCCCGCCTCGACGAGCACGAGCGCGGCGACGAGCCCGGGATGGGCGGCCGCCGTGAGCAGCGCCGTGTGTCCGCCGAGCGACTGGCCCGCCAACACCGCCCGCCCGAGGCCGAGTTCCCGTACGACGGCGGCGGCGTCGGCGACGTAGGCGGCGCGTGAGGTGTCCGCCGGGCGCCGTTCGCTGTTCCCGTGCCCGCGCTGATCGAGGGCGACGACCCGGTGCCCGGCCCCCGCCAGCAGCCGGGCGGTGGCGCCCCACTCCCCGCCGTGCCCGGCGAGCCCGTGCAGCAGGAGTACGGGCGGCCGCGTGCCGCCGCCTCCCGGAACCTCGGGGCGGTGGTCGCGGTACGCGAGCCGTACGCCGTCCCGTACGACGACCCCCTCGGTCGTCCGCGCCGTGTCATCGGTGGCCGTCACGCGGCCATGATCCCCCGGGGCGATCGGCGGGACACCCCCTAGGGGTTGAGGAGCTGGTCGGCGACGGCCGTGCGGGCGTAGAGGACGGACCGCCCGCTGCGGTGCGCGGTGACCAGGCCCGCGTTGCGCAGGGCGATGAGGTGCTGGGACGTGCCGGCGGCCGAGAGCCCGCAGTGGGCGGCGAGCTGCGTGGTGGAGGCGGGGGTGTCGAGTTCGGTGAGGAGCAGGGTGCGGGACCGGCCGAGGACGGCGGCGACCGCGTCGGTGGCGGCGGCCGGCCGGGGGTCCCAGAGGGAGCCGATTCCGCGTGCCGGGTAGGCGAGTTGGGGCGGGTCGGGGTGGACGGACCGGGTGAGGATCCGGGGCCAGGCGAAGACGGAGGGCACGAGCAGCAGCCCGGAGCCGGCCTGGTCGCGGGTGAGCGCGCAGTGCCGCCGTACGAGACGCAGGGTGCCGTCGTCCCACCGTACGGTCTCGTGGAGTTCGCCCAGGACCCGGGCGGAACCGTGCTCGGCCACCTGCCGGGCCCGGTGGAACACGTCCGCCTCCAGGACCTTCTGGATGCGGGCCCAGTAAGGGGCGAGGGCGAGCTCCCAGTAGGTCTCGATCTCGTCGGTGACCTTCCGCAGGGCCTGCTCGGGCGCCCGGTCGAGCAGGTGGAGCCGGGCGTTGCCGGGTTGTTCGGCGAGGAGTTTGCGCAGGTCGTCACGGACCTGGGCGGCGGGGGCGCGGCGGATGGCGTCGAGTTCGGAGGAGAGGGTGGGGAAGGGGCCGGCGGGGGTGGGGTTGAGGAAGTCGGCCAGGTACCCTCCGGCCGGGATCAGGGCGGCCAGCCAGCCCCGGTCGAGCCCCGCCCGCGCGAGCCGGGGCCGCACCTGTGCCGCCCAGCGCCGGTGCGGGGCCGCGGTGCCCGGCCCGGCCGCGCCGGTGAGGGCCCGGTAGCTGGTGACGACCTCCCACATGGGGGAGACGGCGAAGCGCGTCTGGGCGAGGTCGGCGGCGGAGAAACTGAGCTCGGATTCCACGGTCTCACCTCGGGGTCGGGTGGGGGCGGACCGGGCAGGCACCGCCTCCCCCGGTTCTGGCGCCCGGATTCGGCCTGAGCTTAATCATTGGAGGGCCCCGGGGGGCGGCGGCCAGTCTTCCCCCATGCCTGCCACTCGGACCACCACCCCGTTCCGGGGCCTCCCGCCCCTCGTCTGGACCGTCTTCGCCGGAACGATCGTCAACCGCCTCGGCTACCTGGTCACCCCCTTCCTCGTCTTCTTCCTCGCGTCCCGCGGCGTGACCGGTGCCGAGACCACCTACGTCCTCGGCGCGCTCGGCGCCGGCAACCTCCTCGGTCCCGCCGTCGGCGGTGTCCTCGCCGACCGGCTCGGCCGCCGGCCCACGATGCTGATCGGACTGATCGGCGCGGCGGCGGCGCAGGGCGCCCTGTTCGCGGCCCCCGGCGTGGTGACGATGGCGGTGGCCGCGCTGCTGATCAGCGCGGCCGGCAGCACGGTGTCCCCGGCGGCGTACGCGCTGATGGCCGACGCCGTCGAGGGCGAACACCGCCAGCGGGCGTACGCGCTCCTCGGCTGGGGCGTCAACATCGGCACGGCGGTCGCGGGCGTCCTCGGCGGCTACCTCGCCGCCCAGGGCTACTGGCTGCTGTTCGCGGTCGACGCCGGTTCGATGCTGCTCTACGCCCTGGTCGTCGCCGTCCGCCTCCCCGAGCCGCCGCGTGCCGAGACCGCCCCGCGGCAGAAGGACGGCATCGGGTACGGAGTCGTCCTGCGCGACCGCCTCACCCTGCTCCTGCTGCCGCTGCTCGGAGTACAGCTGTTCGTGTACTCGCTCACCGAGGTCGCCCTGCCGCTCGCCGTCCGCGACAGCGGCCTCTCCCCGGCGGTGTACGGCGCGATGGCGGCCGTCAACGCGGTCCTCGTGGTCGTGCTCCAGCCCTTCGTGACGACCCGGCTGGCCCGCTTCCCGCAGATGCGGGTGCAGAGCGCGGGCAGTGCGCTGATCGCCGTGGGCGTCGCGCTCACCGGCCTCGCGGACGGGATCGTCGGCTACACCGTGTCGGTCGTCGTCTGGTCCCTGGGCGAGGTCGTCGTCGCCGGCATCGCCGCCGGGATCGTCGCCAACCTGGCCCCGCCGCACGCCCGGGGCCGCTACCAGGGCGCCTTCAGCTGGACCTGGGGCGTGGCCCGCTTCGCCGCCCTCAGCCTCGGCGTCACCGTCTACACCCAGCTCGGCCCGGCCGCGCTCTGGTGGACGGCACTCGTCGCCGGCACGGCCACCGCGGCGGCGCTCCTGTCCCTGAGCGCCCGCATCACCCGCCGTACCGCCGAGGCCCACACCCTCGCGGCCTGAACGACCTCGCCGGTGCTCCCCTCGCGCATGTCCGCGAGGGGAGCACCGGCGTCCCGCGTGCTCCTCAGTCCCGCCGGATGTGCTCGGGGTCGACATGCCGCCGCACCATCGGTACGGAGGCCACCCCGGCGATCAGCAGCACCCCCAGCGCGCAGCCGAACAGCAGCGGCAGCGCGTCCCAGTCCCAGTGCACGGCGCCGCCGCCGGTGATCAGGTAAC
>NZ_JAPSIW010000929.1 GCF_031178505.1 Streptomyces sp.
ACGGGCCCGGAGCCGGACGTGGACGAGCTGCGGGAGCGGTTCGCGGCGCTCCTGGAACCGGTCGACGTGTACTCGGAGGTCTTCGACCCGTACGAGCCCCGCAAGGCGCCCGTCCCCGCGCGGATCTCCGACAGCCTCGCCACCATCATCGCCGACCTGCGGCACGGCCTCGCCCACTACCGGGCGGGGCGGGTCAGCGAGGCGCTGTGGTGGTGGCAGTTCTCGTACTTCTCCAACTGGGGACCGACGGCCTCGGCCACCCTCCGCGCCCTCCAGTCCCTCGTGGCCCACGTCCGCCTCGACCAGCCCCTCGCGGCGCTCGACGGGCTGGACACGGACGAGGACCTGACCGAGGACGACCTGGCGGAGGAGGCGGGCCGGGTGATGGTCCGCGAGCTGGGGGCCTCGCTGGGCCTGCGCGAGCTGCGGTAACCGTCCGGCGCGTGGCACGGCGGCGGGGACATCCACCGGGTGTCCCCGCCGCCGTGTGCCGTCCCGGCCCACCCGGTGATCACTGGGCGAGCACCTCGTCTCACCATGCGGTATCAGGTCGGCGTTTTCCGGTCCCTCGTTAGACTGAACCGACCGCAGTGACAGCTGCGGCAGAGACTGAGCGAGGAGCGCACGTGGGCCTTGTCGTGCAGAAGTACGGAGGCTCCTCCGTTGCCGATGCCGAAGGCATCAAGCGCGTCGCCAAGCGGATCGTGGAAGCCAAGAAGAACGGCCACCAGGTGGTCGTCGTGGTATCCGCGATGGGCGACACGACGGACGAGTTGATCGATCTCGCCGAGCAGGTATCCCCGATGCCGGCCGGCCGTGAGTTCGACATGCTGCTGACCGCCGGAGAGCGGATCTCCATGGCCCTGCTGGCCATGGCGATCAAAAACCTGGGCCACGAGGCCCAGTCGTTCACGGGAAGCCAGGCGGGTGTCATCACCGACTCGGTCCACAACAAAGCGCGCATCATCGATGTCACGCCGGGCCGGATCCGTACCGCCCTCGACGAGGGCAACATCGCCATCGTCGCCGGCTTCCAGGGTGTCTCCCAGGACAAGAAGGACATCACCACGCTCGGCCGCGGCGGCTCGGACACGACCGCCGTCGCCCTGGCCGCCGCGCTCGACGCCGAGGTCTGCGAGATCTACACGGACGTCGACGGCGTCTTCACGGCCGACCCGCGGGTCGTGAAGAAGGCGAAGAAGATCGACTGGATCTCCTTCGAGGACATGCTGGAGCTGGCCGCCTCCGGCTCCAAGGTGCTGCTGCACCGCTGCGTCGAGTACGCGCGCCGCTACAACATCCCGATCCACGTCCGCTCGTCCTTCTCGGGCCTCCAGGGCACGTGGGTCAGCAACGAACCGCTCTCCGACGCAAAGGACCAGAAGGTGGAGCAGGCCATCATCTCCGGTGTCGCCCACGACACCTCCGAGGCGAAGATCACCGTCGTCGGCGTCCCGGACAAGCCGGGCGAGGCCGCGGCCATCTTCCGGGCCGTCGCGGACGCCGAGATCAACATCGACATGATCGTGCAGAACGTGTCCGCCGCCTCCACCGGCCTGACGGACATCTCCTTCACCCTCCCCAAGGCCGAGGGCCGCAAGGCCATCGACGCCCTGGAGAAGGCGAAGGCCTCGATCGGCTTCGACTCGCTGCGCTACGACGACCAGATCGGCAAGATCTCCCTGGTCGGCGCGGGGATGAAGACCAACCCGGGCGTCACCGCGGACTTCTTCCGCGCCCTGTCCGACGCGGGCGTGAACATCGAGCTCATCTCGACCTCCGAGATCCGCATCTCGGTCGTCACCCGCGCCGACGACGTCAACGAGGCCGTGCGCGCCGTCCACACCGCCTTCGGCCTGGACAGCGACTCGGACGAGGCCGTCGTCTACGGAGGCACCGGACGATGACCCCGAAGCCGACGCTCGCGGTCGTGGGAGCGACCGGGGCGGCCGGCTCGGTGATGCTCCGGATGCTCACGCAGCGCGCGGACGTCTGGGGCGACATACGCCTCGTCTCCTCCCCCCGTTCCGCCGGCCGCAAGGCGGAGGTACGGGGGGAGGAGTGCGAGATCCTCGCGCTCGGCGAGGAGGTCTTCGACGGCGTCGACCTGGCCCTCTTCCTCGTGCCCGAGGCGGTGGCGGCCCGGTGGGCGCCCGTGGCCGTCTCCAAGGGCGCCGTCGTGGTGGACACCTCCGCCGCCTTCCGGGACGACCCGGACGTGCCGCTCGTCGTCCCCGAGATCAACGCCCACGCCGCCCGCGTACGGCCCCGGGGCGTCGTCGCCAGCCCCGGCTGCACCACCCTCGCGCTGATCATGGCGGTGGGCGCCCTGCA
>NZ_JAPSIW010000930.1 GCF_031178505.1 Streptomyces sp.
ACCTGTTCTGGTTCTTCGGGCACCCGGAGGTCTACATCATCGCCCTGCCGTTCTTCGGCATCGCGACCGAGATCCTGCCGGTGTTCAGCCGCAAGCCGGTGTTCGGCTACAAGGGCCTGATCTACGCGGCGATCGCGATCGGTGCGCTGTCCGTGACGGTCTGGGCGCACCACATGTACGCGACGGGAGCGGTGCTGCTGCCGTTCTTCGCCATGATGACCATGCTGATCGCGGTCCCCACGGGCGTGAAGTTCTTCAACTGGATCGGCACGATGTGGCGCGGCAAGCTCACGTTCGAGACGCCCATGCTCTGGACCATCGGGTTCATGACCACGTTCCTGTTCGGCGGCCTGACCGGGATCATCCTGTCCAGCCCGGCCCTGGACTTCCACATCCACGACACCTACTTCGTGGTCGCCCACTTCCACTACGTGGTCTTCGGCACCGTGGTGTTCATGTTCTTCGCCGGCCTGTACTACTGGTGGCCCAAGATGACCGGGCGGATGCTCAACGAGCGCCTGGGCAAGATCCACTTCTGGCTGCTGTTCGTCGGCTTCCACATGACCTTCCTCATCCAGCACTGGCTCGGCGCGCGCGGCATGCCGCGGCGGTACGCGGACTACTCCCCCGACGACGGCGTGACCTGGATGCACCAGGTCTCCACCATCGGGGCGATGCTGCTGGGGGTGTCCACGCTGCCGTTCCTGTGGAACGTGTACGTCACCTGGCGGCGCGCGCCGAAGGTGACCGTCGACGACCCGTGGGGCTTCGGGCAGTCGCTGGAGTGGGCGACGTCCTGCCCGCCGCCGCGGCACAACTTCACGTCGCTGCCCCGCATCCGCTCCGAGCGCCCGGCGTTCGACCTGCACCACCCCGAGGTCGCGGCCATGGACCACGTCGAGCCGAAGCCCGGGTTCTTCGACTGGGAGTCCGAGCGCACCGGGGAGCAGGGGCTCGCGCGCGAGCGGGTCGAGCAGGGCGGCGGCGAGTCCGAGCAGTCCAGCGCCACGGTCGTGGCCGACCCGCCGGAGGACGACGGGCGCGGCAGCTAGCCGCGGGCCCCGTCGCCGGGGCCCGCGGCCGTCTGCTCAGGCGCCGAGCACCCGGCGGTCCCCGACGGGCCGGGCGTGCTCGAGCGCCCAGTCCAGCGCACGGTCCGCCACCGCCTCCCACCCGGGGGCCGCGCACGTCCAGTGGTCCCGCCCGGCGAGCTCCTCGTACTCGGTGAGCGCCGGGGACCGCGACCACCGCCTCGCGTTCGCCTTGTTCACGGCCGGCGGCATGATGTGGTCGCGCTCCCCGGCGAGGAACAGCAGGGGTGCCCGGTCCACCGCGTAGTCGACCCAGGTGGCCTGGTGCCCCGGCGTGACGTTGGCGAGCAGGCCGTAGGCCCAGATCCAGTCCCCGGGCGCCCCGATCGCGTACCGCTCCCACGCCGCGCGGGAGTCCTCGGCGCTGAGCGTGTTGGCGAACGCGTAGTGGAACTCCTCCGGGCTGAAGGCGACGGCCCGCCTGCGGTTCGCCGGGCTCTTCAGCGCGGGGAACAGCGACCGCGCCTGCGACAGCGGGGTGACCCGCACGCCCTCGGTCGGCGCGGAGTCGATGACGACCCCCGCCGCGCCGAGACCGCGGGCGAGCAGCAGCTGCGTCAGCGTCCCGCCGAACGAGTGCCCGATGATCAGCGGCGGACGGTCGAGCGCCTCCACCACGGCGGCCAGGTGGTCGACCGTCTCGGGGACGGTGAGGCCGGCGATCACCTCCGGGTGCGCGCGCAGCGCCTCCACCTCGATCTCGAACCCGGGGTAGGCCGGGGTGAGGACGCGCAGTCCGCGCCGCTCGTAGTGGGCGACCCAGTGCTCCCAGCTGCGGGGGGTCATCCAGAGGCCGTGCACGAGCACGACGGTGTCGGGCCGGGTGGTGGTCATGGTGGCTCCTCAGGACTCGATGAAGGCGAGCAGGTCGGCGTGCAGGCGGTCGCGGTCGGTGTCCGGCAGGGCGTGCCCGCTGCCGGCGTAGACCAGGAGCTTCGCGTCGGCGACGAGCGCGGCCGTCCGCTCGCCGCCGACGGGGAAGGGCACGATCTGGTCGTCGTCGCCGTGGATCACCAGGGTCGGCACGTCGACGGCCGCGAGGTCGGGGCGGAAGTCGGTGGCGGAGAACGCGGCGATGCACTCGTGGGCGGCCCGGTGCCCGCTGGCCGTGCCCTGCAGCCAGAAGGCGTCGCGGAGGCCCTGCGACACGTCGTGGCGGCGGTTGTGGCCGAAGAACGGGCCGTCGGCCAGGTCGCGGTAGAGCTGGGAGCGGTCGGCGCGCTCCCCGGCGCGG
>NZ_JAPSIW010000931.1 GCF_031178505.1 Streptomyces sp.
CCCAGCTCGCGGAGCAGGTGGACGAAGCCGTCTCCCTCGTCAGCTACCACCTGCGCAAACTCGCCGAGCACGGTCTCATCGAGGAGGCCCCCGGCCAGTCCACCGACGGTCGTGAACGCTGGTGGCGCACCAGCTCCCAGGGCATCACCGTCCGCGACGAGGACTTCCGCGACGCCCCCGAGAAGGCCGCCGTGGGCATCGCCTTCAGCCGCCTCGTCGCCGACCGGCGCGCCGATCTGCACCTCCGCTTCATCGAGGAGCGGCTCGCCTGGCCGGAGGAATGGCGCTCCGCCGCCATCAGCGCCGAATGGATGCCCCGCCTCACCGCCGCCGAACTCGCTGCCCTCGACGGGGAACTCGAAGCCGTGCTGCGGAAGTACGACGCCAAGGCGCGCGCCGCCGAGGCCGCGGGCGACACCGAGGGACGCGAACAGGTCGCCGTGCACCTCCACGCCTTCCCCTTCCGCCCGTGACCGCCCTCACCGAGGCATCCGCCCGACCCGCCCACCGCGACCCCCAGGTCCTGCGCTGGCTCGGCGCCTTCACCGCCTCCACCCTCGGCGACAGCGTCTACTACCTCGCCCTCTCCTGGGCCGCCGTCAGCAGCGGCACCCCCGCCCAGGCGGGGCTCGTCATGGCCGTCTCCGCCGTGCCCCGCGCCCTGCTCATGCTCGTCGGGGGAGTGGTCGCCGACCGCTACGGCCCCCGGCGGGTCGTCCTCGCCTCCGACGCCGTCCGCTGCCTCGTCACCCTCGGCCTCGCCGCGACCCTGTTCCTCGCCGTCCCGGGCCTCTGGGTCCTCGCCGCCGTCGCCCTCGTCTTCGGTGTGGTCGACGCCCTCTTCCTGCCGGCCGTCGGAGCCCTGCCGCCCCGGATCGCCGAGCGTGACCAGCTCGCCCGCGTCCAAGGACTGCGCGGCCTCGCGTACCGCCTCGGCGCCGTGCTCGGTGCCCCGCTCGGCGGGCTCGCCGTCGCCCTCGGCGGCTCCGCCACCGCCTTCGGCGTCGCCGGCCTCCTCTTCGCCCTCTCCCTGCCCCTCCTCAGCGCGCTCAGGCTACGGCCGCTGCCGCGGGAGGACGCGGTCCGGGACGGCACAGCCCTGCGGGACCTCGCCGACGGCCTGCGCTACCTCCGCGGCCACCGGGTGCTCGGCCCGCTGATGATCGTCGTGCTCCTCAGCGACCTCGGCTTCGTCGGCCCCCTCAACGTCGGCCTCGCGATCCTGTCCGCACAGCGCGGCTGGGGCGCCTCCGGCATCGGCTGGATCCTCGCCGGCTTCGGTACGGGCGCGGGCGCCGCCTCCCTGCTCCTGGCCGTACGAGGGCGCGTCCCGCGCGCCGGGGCCGTCAGCGGCTGGACCATGACGGTGGGCGCCGTCTCCATCGGGGCCCTCGCCTTCACGGCGCACCTGCCCGTCGCGGTCGCCGTCGCCCTGTCCGTCGGCCTGTTCGCCGGCCTCTCGGGGGCGCTGGTCAACGCCCTCGTCCAGACCGAGTGCGACCCGGCCCACCTCGGCCGGGTGACCGCCGTGTCCAGCCTCGCCAGCCTGGGCATCGCCCCGCTGAGCTTCCCGGTCACCGGCGCGGCGATCGGCCTGTGGGGCGCCGCCCCGGTCTTCGCCGTGAGCGCCGCGATCTGCGCCCTGGCCGGCGTGTACACCCTCGCCGTCCCGGCCCTGCGCCGCGCCGAACTGCCCGGGGGCTGACCGCGGGCCCGGCCGTACGCCGAACCGCCCGGCCCCCGGCTCAGATCCCCAGCTGCTTCGTCTCCCGCAGCCGCTCGATCGCCTCCGGCTCCCCGTCCAGGTCCACCTTCGCGGCGCCCTGCCGCCCGAACAGGTACATCATCAGCTCGCCCGGCTCCCCGGAGACCGTCACCACCGGGGCGCCGCGACGGGCGACCGCCGTCTGGCCGTTCGGGCGGCGCAGCACCAGGCCCACCGGCGCCTTGCGGCCCAGCAGCCGGGCGGTGCGCTCCAGGCGCGACCAGAGGGCGTCGGCGAAGACCGGGTCCGGCTCCCGGGCCGGCCAGTCGTCCTGCGCCCGCCGCACGTCCTCCGCGTGAACGTAGAACTCGACGACGTTCGCCCCCTCGTCCACCTGCTTGATGGTGAACGGGGAGAAGCGGGGCGGCCCCGTCCTGATGAGCCGGATCAGTTCCTCGTACGGCTTCGCGGCGAACTCCTCCCGCACCCGCTCCGCCCGGTCCCGCAGCACCGGCACCAGCGAGCCCGCCGCCGCGTCCGGCCGGCGCTCCCGCACCACGACATGGGCCGCCAGGTCACGGGTCAGCCAGCCTTCGCAGAGCGTGGGGGCGGCCGGTCC
>NZ_JAPSIW010000209.1 GCF_031178505.1 Streptomyces sp.
GGGCGAGGTGCTCCTCGCGGTAGCGGTCGCTCAGCTCACGGAGGCGTTCCAGGCTGTCGACGACCGTGGTCCTGGCGGTCCCCGCCCCGGCGATCGGCTTGAGCACGGCGCGCTCGTAGGGCAGCTCTGTGAGGGCCGAGACGTCGTGCACGTCGTCGATCACGGTCACCCGGGCGGCCGGGATCCCGGCGGCGGCGACCCGGCCCTTCTGGAGGGACTTGTCCCTGAAGTACACGGCGGTGGCGGGGTCGACGACGAAGCGGCAGCCGAGGTGGGAGGCGAGCAGCCCCGCCGTCACGAGCGACCATTCGTCCGAGGTCTGCACGCCGTCGAAGGGGAGGTCCGTGAGCCCTTCCCGGTGCAGCGCCATGAGAACGGCCTCGGGGTTCTTCTGCTCGTCCACCCGGACCACGGTGATGCCGGCCGGGACCTCGGCGAGTCCGTAGTCGTAACTGCCGGGGCCCCAGATCAGCACGGCGTCGACGTCATGGCGCAGGCACGCCTGCATGACGTACTTGTCGGTGCCGAGCAGGAGCACTCGGGGGCGGCGCCCGGCCTCGTCCACCTGGTACACCTCGTCCTTCAGACTCTGGATGGTCCGGTGATCGGCGCGGATCGCGGCCTGTTCGGGAGCGGTCATGAAGATGCGCAGCGGGCTGGTCAGCAGGTCAGCGGTGGGCCGGATGCGCTTGCCGGGGGTCAGCTTCACGCTCACCAGATGGACGCTGGGCAGAGCCGCGATCCGGTCGACGGCCGCCTGGTCGACGCCGGTCACCAGGCCGTCCCGGTCGGTGCGGGTGTTGTGCACCGCCGCGGCCTGGCGGCGCGAGTAGACGTGTCCCGCGTAGCGGGTGCGGAAGTCCCAGGGCCGGGCGTAGGCGAGCGCGGTCAGGTCGGCCTGGTTGGTGCCGACGCAGATGTCGTGGAAACCGGGGTTCATGTTGCCGTTGAGGCGGGCCCCTATCTCGACGAGGGCCGGCCCCTCGGGCGTCATGATCACCTCGGCGTGGGCCGGGCCGTGCCGGATGCCGAGGGCGTCGAGGACGGTGCCCACGTAGGCGATCAGTTCGGGCACCGGCTCCTCGGCCGGGTCGAGGAGCACATCGAGGTCGTAGATGTTCGCCCCGCTGGGCAGGATCCGCTTCTCGTACTCCCAGACACCGCACACATAGCGCTCGCCGTCGACGGAGACCGTGTCCACGATGTACTCGGGGCCTTCGAGGAACGACTGCACCAGCGCCTCGGTGTTGCGCCGGTCGAAGATGTCGGTGGAGGCGAGCACGGCCCGGGCCGCGGCCCCGACCTCCGCCGCGTCGTGGCAGCGGTAGACGTGGTCGGTGGAGGCCGAGCTGAGCGGCTTGACGACGACCGGGTAGGACGTCTCGCGCTCCGCCCAGTCGACGATGGCCGCCGGGTCCGCGCTCTTGAACTGGCGGGCACAGTGGATCCCGGCCGCCCGGAGGGCCTCGGCCATCTCGAACTTGTCACGGCGGGCGCCGGACAGCGCAGTGCCGTTCGTCGCCAGGCCGAGCCGCTCGCTGAGCGCGTCGGCGAGCGGGACTCCCGGCTCCTGGCCGGCCAGGACGGCCACGGGCTTCAGGACCCGCAGCGCGTCCAGGGTCCGCTCGAAGGACTCCTCGTCCCCGCAGTGGTGGTGCTCGCGGTACGCGGCGGGATCCGGGGCGAGCATGGAGGTCATCGGCTCCACGGTGCTGCGGACGTGCACCGCCTCGATGCCGAGGCGGGAGAAGGCCGGGGGCAGAAAGGTGCCGGTCGAGTAACCGTCCACGATCACCACGGTCTTGGCGTCCGCTGCGGCGGCTGGGTCAGAGGCCATCGGAATCACTTTCCGTTGCGGGGTACGAGGGCACTGCGGGACCGTGGGTCACGCCGCGGGCCGGTCGACGCCGCCGGGGGAAGCGGCCTGCGGAACGGCGGGCTTCGGCGGGGACGGCCAGCCGATGTCGCGCAGGGAACCGGCCGGCGGAACGGCGGGCTTCGGCGGGGACGGCCAGCCGATGTCCCCCAGGGAAGCGGCCACGGAAACGGTGGGCTTCGGGAGGACCGGCCAGCCGATGTCGCCGGCCACGGCGCCGGTACCGAGGGCGGAAGTGCCGAGGGTGGAAGTGCCGAGTACGGCTAACAGGGCGGGGACGCGGGCCAGTCTGGGGAAGTTCCGCATGACAACTCCGTGGGAGGTTGAGGGGTGGCTGATCGCGGAGGCCGAAGGCATCCCACGCCGACCAGGAAGCTAGTACAGCCGTCGCGGTCTGGCAAGGTTTGCCAGCAGTTGGCAACTCTCCTGAGTGGAGCCTTTCCCGAAGGCGCTCGGACGCCGGAGGAAATAGCCCGTGAACCATGGCGCCCCGCCGCCCGGCAGTGCATGCTTCTCCCATGCTGATCAGGGAAGCCACCGCATCGGACTGGCCGGCGATCTGGCCCTTCTTCCACACGATCGTGGCGGCGGGCGAGACGTTCACGTACCCGGTCGACCTCGGCGAGGAAGAGGCCCGGGACTGGTGGATCCTGACGCCGCCGAACCGTACCGTCGTCGCGGTCGACGGTGACACGGTTCTGGGCACCGCGAAGATGAACGGCAACCATCTCGGCAACGCGGCGCACATCGCGAGCGCCAGCTACATGGTGGACCCCGCGCACCAGGGACAGGGCGTGGGCCGGGCCCTGGGCGAGTACAGCCTGACGTGGGCCCGCGCACAGGGCTACCGGGCCATGCAGTTCAACGCGGTCGTCGAGACCAACACCCACGCGGTGAAGCTCTACTCCTCCCTCGGGTTCACCGTGCTCGGCACGCTCCCGGAGGGCTTCCGGCATCCCACGCAGGGCTACGTGGGGCTGCACATCATGCACCGCGCGCTGTGACCACCCCCCGGGGCGGCGCCTCACCCGCGGGCGGGGCGCCGACCCGGCCGGTTCAGGACCTGAACGCCGAGACGAGGACCCGGGGCACCGTCTCCAGGAACCGGGGCGCGTCCTCGGCCTCGTCCACGAGGACCTGGGCGGCCGCCTCCCCCATCTCGCGCGCCAGCGCCTCCCTGGAGTCCAGGATGCGCCGGTACACGGCGAGCTGACGTTCGGTGGAACCCTCGACGAGCCGGGTCTCGATGTCCTCGAAGCCGGCCGGCTCCAGGAACCAGGAGTAGTCGAAGTGCGAGGGCGCCCAGGTCGTGAAGACCAGCGGGCTCCCCGGCGTGAGCAGACGGGCCAGCTCCGCGAAGGCCGCCGCCTTGTCGATCACCATCCACAGCGCGTCGACGCTCATCGCGCCGTCGTAACCGTCCCCGGGCAGGCCGGTGTCCGTCGCACTCGCCGTGTGGAACGCGGCCGGCGGGGCCGCCTCGAACGACTCGGCCATCCGCGCGGCCTCCGCCACCGCCTCGGCGACGACGTCGACACCGGTCAGCGAGGCCTTCAGCTCCCGCGCGACCCAGAGTCCCGGACCGCCGCGACCGCAGCCGATGTCGAGCAGGCTCGTCACCTCGAACGGGGCGAGGAACTCCGCGAACGACCGGAGGTCGCCGAGGGTCACGAAGCCGAAGGGCTCCACCTCGTCCGGGTAATCCTCGCCGTAGACCTCCTGGTAGATGGCCCGCAGCGTGCCGCCCGACCGCTGGTTCGCCAGCACGGGACGGTAGCGGTCCTCGTACACGATCGCCGATTCGTGACTGGTCACAGTGCTTCTCCCCGCCGGTCGTCGAGAGTCGCGCGCAGCGAGTACATCAGGGGCACCCGGGGCTTGCCGTCGGCGGTCGTGTAGACGCCGTCCGCGTGCGCGCTCAGTGAGTGGAACTTCTGGAAGATCGTCATGTCGTGCTCGTGCAGGAAGTCGATGCGCAGCCCCGCCGAGACGAGTGCCGACACCACCTCGCCGAGCCCGTGCTGGAAGGCCACGGCCCGGGAGTTCTCGGTCGACGCCTCCGTGTCGGCGTACGTCCCCGACATGTCGCTGATCTGGGGGCCGGAGTCGAAGTAGTCGTGGACGACGGTCCGTCCGTCGTACCCCAGGGTGTCCGCGAAGGGGTGGAACTCCGAGAGGTAGAGGAACCCGCCCGGGGCGAGCAGGGAGACGACCGTCTCGGCCCACTTCCGGATGTCCGGCAGCCAGCAGAGCGCCCCCACGCCGGTGTAGACGATGTCGTACGCCCGGCTGCCGAGCCGGGCCTCCGACTCGTAGACGTCGGCCGTCTCGAACCGTGCGTCGAGCCCCAGTTCGGCGGCGAACTTCCTGGCCTGCTCGATCGCGGGGGCGGAGAAGTCGAGCCCGGTGACACGGGCGCCGCGGCGGGCCCAGGCGAGGGTGTCCAGGCCGATGTGGCACTGCAGATGGGCGAGGCGCAGGCCGGCGACATCACCCACCTCACTCAGCTCGAACTCCCGGATCGGGTCGGCGCCCCGCCGGAAGCCGTCCACGTCGTAGTGGTCGCTCCCGACGTGGATCGGGACCCGCTCGTCCCACAGCGCGCGATTGACCTCCAGGTAGTCCGTCTCCGCCGGCTCGGGCGCCCCGGCCGCGAGCAGACCCTTCAGCAGGGTGGCCTGGCCGCCGAGCGTACGGGCCACGAGCATCGACCGCACCGGGATGTCGATGCCGAGGTCCTCGGACAGCCTGGAGGTGACCCGCGTGATGAGGAGGGAGTCGCCGCCGAGGTCGAAGAAGTCGGAGTCGTCGGTGAGGGCGCTCGCGCCAAGGAACTGGGTCCAGGCGCGGACCACGGTGTCGTGCACGTCGTCCGTGCCGTCTGTGTTCCGGCCGCCCCGGACGCCCGTGGCGACGGGCGCGGGCGACGTCGTCCCCGGCTCCTGCGGACGCGTCGCCGCCCCGGTCCGGGTGCCCGCGCGTCCGGTGGTCCCGGCCAGCGCCTCGGGTGCGATCCGGCTCGGCCCGGCGAACGGATACCCGGGCAGGCGGACCCTGCGGCCCTCGCCGCAGAGGGCCGCCACGTCGAGCGGCTGCCCCAGGGTCCACAGGGCGCCGAGGGCCGCGAGCGGCCCCTCCCCGCTGTGCCCGGAGCGCGCCGAGGACAGCGCCACCGTGCGCAGCCCGGCGGCTTCCGCCGCCGCCGACAGCGCCCGGCCGGAGCCGACCTCGACCGCGACGGCTCCGGGGAACAGTTCGGCCGCCTCGGCGAGGGCGTCGGCGAACCGGACCGTGCGGCGGGCCTGTTCGGCGAAGGCCCCGGGGACGATCTCCGCTCCCGCCGGGACGATCCGGCCGGTGACGTTCGAGGCGGTCGGGACGGTGGGCCGGCCGAGACGGACGCCGGAGAGCGCGGCGAGGAGTTCCGGTACGGCGGGTTCCACGAGGGCGGAGTGGAAGGCGTGGCTCGTCCGCAGGGGACGGGAGGACGCGCGGTCGCCGAGCCATGCGCGGAAGGCCTCGACCTCGTCCGCGGGTCCGGCCACGACCACGTCGTCCGGTCCGTTGACGGCGGCGAGCTCAAGGGTGCCGCCGTACTGGGCGAGCAGCTTCGTCGCCCGGGCCCCGCCGCAGCCGAGGGCGACCATGGCGCCCGGCGGGCAGCCCTGCATGGCACGCCCCCGGGCCGTCACGAAGCGGGCCGCGTCCGCCAGCCCCAGGACGCCCGCCAGACAGGCCGCCGTGATCTCTCCGAGGCTGTGGCCGATCAGCGCCGCGGGGCTCACACCCAGCCCGGTCAGGGCGGTGGCCGCGGCGTGTCCGAGCGCGAAGAGCGCGGGCTGGGCCAGTTCCGTGGCCTCCAGCTCGGGCGCGGGGAACCCGGGGTCCAGCAGGGCGCCGCGCATCCTGGCGGCCTGCTCCGGGACGAAGGCTTCGAGGCAGGTGTCGAGCGCGACGGAGAAGCCGGGGAGCTCCTCGGCGAAGGGCAGGGCCATGCCCGGACGCTGGGTGCCCTGTCCCGGCAGCAGGAAGACCACCGGAGCGGGCCCGGTGACGGGACTGCTGCCGCGCGCGACCCGCGCTCCCCCGGTGAGCCGCTCGGCGATCTCGGCCGGATCGCGGCCGGAGACGGCGAGGCGGCGCGGCAGTTCGGCGCGGCCGGCGGCGAGGGTGTGCGCGACGTCGGTGAGGTCGGGGGCCGTCTCGCTCAGGTGGGCGGCGAGCCGCTCCGCGGACCGGTCGAGTGCGTCCGGGGTGGCGGCGGAGAGGAGCACGAGGCGCTCGCGCGCCGTCCGGTCGACGCCGACGGCATCGGCGGCGGGCACGGTTTCGGGATCGGGGGCCTGCTCGATGATCGCGTGGGCGTTGGTGCCGCCGATGCCGAAGGAGCTGACGCCGGCCCGCCGAGGTCCCGCGGGGCCGTCCCAGACACCCGGACGGGTCGGGACGCGGAGCGGGGAACCGTCCGTCTCCAGCAGCGGGTTGAGGACCTCGAAGCCCGCCACCGGCGGTACGACGCCTTCCTTCACCACGAGGAGCGCCTTGACCAGCGAGGCGAGCCCGGCGGCGGCGTCCAGGTGGCCGATGTTGGCCTTGACCGCTCCCACCGCCACCTGCCCGGGGCGGGCTCCCGGACCGGCGAGGGCGGCCGAGGCGGCCGACCACTCGATGGGGTCACCGACCCGGGTTCCGGTGGCGTGCGCCTCCAGATAGCCGAGGGAGGAGGCGTCGACGTCGGCGGTGCGCAGGGCCGCGCGGATGACAGCCTCCTGTCCGGCGGCGGACGGCGCGTGGTAACCCGCCTTCGTCGAGCCGTCGTTGTTGATCGCGGTGCCGAGGATCACGCCGTGCGGTGCCGCGCCCTCGGCCGTCGCGTCCGCGAGCGGACGCAGCACCAC
This sequence comes from Streptomyces sp., assembly GCF_031178505.1. Lineage (GTDB taxonomy): Bacteria > Actinomycetota > Actinomycetes > Streptomycetales > Streptomycetaceae > Streptomyces > Streptomyces gulbargensis. Next base: position 6,775 of record NZ_JAPSIW010000209.1, read on the forward strand.
GCACACCACTCCGGAGCCGGCGACGACACCGTCCGCGTCGGCGTCGAAGGGCCGGCACACGCCCGAGGCCGAGAGGATGCCGCCGGGCACGTACAGATGGCCGGCCTGGGGGAAGTCCACCGCGGCCGCGACCACGACGGCCTGGTCGCACTCCCCGTTGAGCAGGGCCTGCACGGCGGTGTGGAGGGCGACGAGGGACGAGGAGCACGCGGTCTGCACGGTCAGCGCCGGCCCGGTGAGCCCGAGTTTGTAGGCGATGCGGGTGGCCAGGTAGTCCGGCTCGGTGCCGCGCAGTGCCTGGTCGAGAGCCGCGGGTGCCAGGGCGCCGCCGGTGAGCATGGCGCGCATGTACGTGCTGCCGCTCGCGGAGGCGTAGACACCGGTGCGGACCGAGTCGTCGCGCGGGTTCCTTCCCGCGTCCTCGAGGGCGGCCCAGGCCACTTCGAGCATCAGGCGGGACTGGGGGTCCATCAGTTCCGCTTCCCGCGGGCTGATGTGGAAGAGGTCGTTGTCGAAGTGGTCGGCCCGGGGCAGGTGACCGCGGACCGGGACGTAATCGGGGTGGTCGGCGCGTTCCGGTGGCACTCCGGCCCCGAGCAGCTCGTCACGTGTGAAGCGCGTGGTGAGCACCCGGCCGGCTTTGAGCGCTTCCCACCACTCGGTGAGGGAACCGCCGGGGAATCGGGCGGCCATACCGGTCACGGCCACGTCGAGGGAACGGTCGCGGGTCATTTCCCCGACTCCTCGCCGGCCCGGTGGAGTCCGGGAAGTATCGACTCCCGCACATGCCGACACTTCTTTGACAATTTCTTCATGATTCCCCCACAGGGCATGTGCCAGCGCATCCGCGCGCATGGGCAAGTGATTTCCAGACGAGTGGCAACATCACGCCGGACCGGCAGCGCGGACGCGCATCGCGCGCTCCACGACGAGAGCACCTGCGGTCAGGAGGACGCATGCGGCTCCGACGGCCACCGAGCCGGTCCAGCCGTGGTCGCCGTAGGCGGCGGCGCCGGCCAGCGAACCGATCGCGCCACCACCGAAGGACGACAGCATGAAGATCGTGTTGAGGCGCGCCACCTTGTCCCCGCCGAGTACGAACAGCCGTGCCTGGTTGGCAACTTGGCTGCTGCTCGTGCCTAGAATCAACAAATTGCTGCCCGCGATCAGAGCGGCCATCGAGTCCCCGAGGAACGCGAACAGCGCGAAGGAGGCGGCGATGCAGCCCAGGGCCCAGACGTTGACCACGGTCGGGCCGTACCGGTCGTTGAGCCGGCCCGCGTAGGCGGAGAGCAGCGCGGCGGGCAGTCCGTACAGACTGAACAACCCCGCGAGAGCGGGCCCCTGGTGGAAGGGAGGCGCCGCCAGGTGGAAGGTCAGCGTCGCCCAGAAGGCACTGAAGGCCGCGAAGACCGTCGCACCGAGGAACGCGGAGAACACCACCTCCCGGTGCGAGGCGAGCAGCCCTGGAAGCGTGGCCAGGAGCTTGCGGTAGGGCAGCTGGGCCCGGTCCGCGCCCAGCCGCTCCGGCATGGCGCGGCGGAGTGCCGGGAGGAGCGCCGCGGTCATCACGGCGGCCACCACGTAGGCCGTGCGCCAGCTGCCGCTGAGGTCCGACACCCCTCCGGAGAGCGAGCGGGAGAAGGTCGACCCGAGGGTCAGGCCGAGGCCGATGAGGCCGACGACGTGCCCGCTCCGCCCGGGGCCCGCGAGGGCGGCGGCCACGGGGGTGATGACCTGGGGAAGCACCGTCGTCGTGGAGACCGCGAGGGTCGCGACGACCAGGGTGACGATGTTGGGCGAGGCGGCGGCGACGAGCAGTCCGCCGCTGGTCAGGACCAGCAGGACGGTCGTCAGGCGGCGCACGTTCACCGTGTCCGCCAGGGGCACGATCAGGAAGATGCCGAGGGCGTAGCCGATCTGCAGGGCCGAGGCGATGACGCCGGCGGTGTCCTGGGACACCTCGAGCCCTTGGGCGATGGCCTCGAGCAGCGGTTGCGGGAAGTAGATGTTCGCGACGGTGACGGCGCCGGCGAGGGCCATGACCAGGACGTTCACCCGGGCTGGGGGCGACGGGGAGAGCTCGTCCGGGGCGGCGTCACCGGGGGCCGTGGGGTGTGGTGCGGTCAAGGGGACCCTCTCGTGAAGGGACGGCCTGGTCCGGTCCGGGTCCCCCGCCGCTCCGGCGGAGCCGGGAGTCCGGGGGACGACGCCGGGGAAGGGCGTCACCGCCGAAACTAGTGCAGTGATCACCGGTGGGCAAGGAGTTGCCAAGAAATTGGCAATCCGCCGTGATCCTTTTATGCGGAGCATCGCCTTCTAGTTGCCAAGCCGGAGGCCGTCCGGTTACCCTTGCCCACCGTAAGAAGGTCGGCCGGTGCTTCCGAGCCCACCTGTTCCCTCACTTCGCTCTGGGGCGCTTCATATGCTGGAACAGCCTGCATTCGGACGCAGACTCAAGCGATTGAGGCGTGAACGCGGTATCTCGCAGGCGACACTCGCCGGTGGGGGCATGTCCACCGGATACCTGTCCCGCCTGGAATCGGGAGCCCGGAATCCCACGGAACGTGC
>NZ_JAPSIW010000210.1 GCF_031178505.1 Streptomyces sp.
CGGCGAGGCCGATGACGGTGGCGCCGGCGTTCTTGGCGTACTGGACGAGCAGGGTGCCGATGCCGCCGGCCGCCGCCGGGACGATCGCGACGGAGTCCGGGCCGAGTTCCGCGAACTGGAGGATGCCGAGGGTGGTGCGGCCGGTGCCGATCATGGCGACGGCCTCCGCCTCCCCCAGGTGGTCGGGGAGCGCGTGGAGGCGGGCGGCGTCGGTGACGGCGAGCTCCGCGTAACCGCCGGGGGCCATGCCGAGGTGGGCGACGACCCGCCGGCCGAGCCAGGACGGGTCGGTGCCCTCCCCGAGGGCGTCGACGGTGCCGGCGACCTCCCGGCCGGGGACGGTGGGGAGTTCGGCGGGGGCGGGGAACGGGCCCGTCATGCCCTCGCGCAGCGCCGTGTCGAGCAGGTGCACGCCGGCCGCGGCGACCCTGACGCGGACCTGGCCGGGGCCGGGCGCGGGGTCGGGAACCTCCTCGTACGTGAGGTTCTCGGCGGGGCCGAAGGCGTGAAGGCGGATGGCGTGCATGACGTTCCCCTGTCGTCGGGCGGGCGGGCGTGTCCGGTGCGCGTACGGGGGCGTGGGCCGGGTGCGGTTCCCGGCCTACGGGGCCGGGGCACCGGCCGGCCCACGGGCCGGTCGCGCGGGAACAGCCTCCGACCTCAACCGCGCTCGAGGTCAAGCGGTTCCTGGAGGCGGCCCGACCGCAGGGCCAGCGACACCGCCTCCACCGCGCTGGTGAACGACACCTCCGACAGCACGCCCGGCGCCGCCACCTGGTCGCCCACCAGGTACACGCCGTCCCCCCGGTCGATCGCCGGCCGGTCGCGCCAGGTCGTACCGGGCCGGTCGACCGCCCCCGTACGGCCCTGGGAGACGGCTTCCCTGCGCCACACGGTCCGGTCGCGCCAGCCGGGGAAGCCCAGGTCCAGGAGGCGTTCGGCGTGGGCGACGCCGTCCGCCTTCGACGCGCCGGGGCCGATGGGGAGCTGGGCCTGGATCAACTGCTGTCCGGCGGGGGCGAGGGAGGGGTCCTGCGCGGTGAACCGTTCGATCCAGCCCGGCGCGTCCAGGTCGGAGACGGCGAAGGCGTCGCCCCTGCGGGTGCGCAGGCCGAGGTCGACCAGGGCCGTACGGCCGCTGTCCCAGATCAGTGAGGGGTCACCGAGGAGCCGGGCGGCGGCCGGCAGCGCGGTGGCGACGACGACGGGCCCGCCGCCGGTGGGCAGGGTGTCGATCCGCGACGAGGTCTCGATCCGTACGCCCGTCTCCCGGGCGCGGGCGGCCATCCGGTCGATGAGCCGCTGCCAGCCGCCCCGGACGTAGTGGGCCTCGGGCGGCAGGGCGGCGGCCCGGTGGAGGCGCTCCTGGACGAAGCGGGCGGAGAGCGAGCCGGGGTCGTGGTGGAAGAGGGCGACCGCGCTGTACGCGGCGGCCTCGCGGGCGGCGCGCTCCCCGGCGAGGCCGGTGGCCCAGGTGCGGAAGTCGGTGTCGACGGGTGCCCGCCCCGCGCCGTGCCGGGCCAGGCGGAGCAGGCCGAGCGGCGGGGTGCGGCGCAGGGCGCCGGCGCGGTGGAAGCGGAGCCGGAGGGCCTCGGCGGGCGGCAGCGGGGCGAGCGGCCCGATGAGGCCGCGCTGCCCCAGCCAGGTCCAGTGCGGGCCGCCGTTGTAGAGGGCGTGCGGGCCTTCGTTGGCGCGGTACGGGCCGTCGGCGGTACGGGCCCGGCCGCCGAGGGTCCGGTGCGCCTCGTACAGGGTCACCCTGGCGCCGGCCTCGGCGGCGGTGATGGCCGCGGTGAGCCCGGCGAAGCCACCGCCGACGATGGTGAGCGTGCGCATGTCTCGTCTCCTTCGTCCGGATGTGCTGACGCAGGTGGGACGGTCGGCGGGGGGCGTTCCGTGACATCCGGGCGGGACGTTGTCAGTGGCGTGCGTCACCATGGCGGCATGGTGACGAGGAAGCGGAGGACGGCGGCGCGGGCCCGGCGGCCGGAGGTGCGGCTGCCGGACCTGGCGCCGTACGGGGGGAGGCTGGAGCCGGACGGGGACTACGACGGCCTGGAGCTGGACGGGCTCGACCTGGCGGGGCAGTCGGGGGAGGGCGCGCGGTTCCTGGACTGCGCGCTGCGCGGGTGCGGGCTCGACGGCACCCGTCTGGCGGGGGCGCGGTTCCTGGACACGGTGCTGAGCGGGGTACGGGGGGTGGGCACCGATCTCGCCGGGGCGCGGCTGCGGGACGTGGAGGTGGCGGAGGCCCGTCTCGGCGGGGCCCAGCTGTACGGGTCGGTGTGGGAGCGGGTGGTGGTGCGGGGCGGCAAGGCCGAGTACCTGAACCTGCGGGGTGCGCGGCTGCGGGACGTCGTCTTCGAGGGCTGCGTGCTGAGCGAACCGGATTTCGGGGGCGCCCGGCTGGAGCGGGTGGAGTTCGCCGACTGCGACCTGCTCGGGGCCGACTTCTCGGGGGCGCGCCTCACGGACGTGGATCTGCGCGGGGCGCGGCGCCTGGAGATCGCGCGCGGGGTGGAGTCCCTGGCGGGCGCGGTCGTCTCGTCCGCCCAGCTCCTGGACCTGGCACCGGTCCTCGCGGCGCACCTGGGGGTGCGTGTGGAGGACTGAGCCCGCCCCGGTGGGGGCGTACCGGTCAGGGCAGGCGGGGGAAGCGGGCCTGGAGGTCCCAGACGGCCGGGTTGTCGGCCAGGCCCTCGTGCATGTCGGTCAGGTCGGCGATCAGGTCGTGGAGGAAGTCCCGTGCCTCGCGGCGCAGTTCGGCGTGGTTGAAGGTGAGCGGCGGCTCGTCGCCGGGCATCCAGTCGGCCTCGACGTCGACCCAGCCGAAGCGCCGCTCGAAGATCATGCGGTCACTGGACTCGGTGAAGTCGAGCTCCGCGTACTGCGGCCGCGCGGCCCGGCTGCCGCGCGGGTCCTGGTCGAGCCGCTCGACGATGTCGCACAGCGCCCACGCGAAGTCGAGGACCGGCACCCATCCCCAGGCTGTGGACACCTCGCGGTCCGCCTCGGTGTCCGCGAGGTACACGTCACCGCAGAAGAGGTCGTGGCGCAGGGCGTGGACGTCCGCGCGCCGGTAGTCGGTCTGCGGCGGGTCGGGGAAGCGCCGGGAGAGGGAGTAGCCGATGTCGAGCACGGTCCGATGGTGTCACGGCACGGGGCCGGTCCCGTACGCCGCTGCTCTTGGACCGGCCCCGGGCCCCTCGCCCCGGTCCTCTCCTCATCCCCGGCCGTGCACCGCCCGTGCCACCCGCGGCCCCAGCCAGCGCTTGAGGCGGCGCAGGGGCTCCAGGCTCTCGGCGGCGCGGTCGAGGCGGTAGTAGAGCTGCGGGGGAACGTAGGGGAGCAGGGGGGAGTGGCGCTGGCCGAGGAGGGCGAACATCCGGCCGGGCTCCAGGCGCATGTAGCGCGGGAGGTTCTCGTACCACTGGGCGCTGAGGCGGGCCGCGCTCTGGGCCGGGACGAGGGCGGAGCGGCGTTCCTTCCCGTACGCGGTGAGCGCGGTCTCCCGGTCCGGGTGGGCGCGCAGGGCGGCGGCGAGGGCGAGGGCGTCCTCCAGGGCGAGTGTGGTGCCCGCGCCGATGGAGTAGTGGGTGGTGTGGGCGGCGTCGCCGAGGAGGACGAGGTTGCCGCGGTGCCAGACCCGGTTGGTGAGGGTGCGGAAGGTGAGCCATCGGGCGGCGTCGTCGGCCTGGGCCCGGCCGATGAGCGGGTGGCCGTCGAGGAGGTCGTGGAAGACCTTCTCCAGCAGGGCGAGGCTGTCGGCCTCGCCGAGGGTGTCGAGGCCGAGGCCGCTCCAGGTCTCGGGGGAGCACTCGACGACGCAGGTGGACCGCTCGCCGCTGAAGCCGTAGGCGTAGCACCAGATCCAGCCGTGGGCCGTCTCCTTGAACGCGAAGCTGAAGGAGTCGAAGACCTTGGTGGTGCCGAGCCAGATGTAGCGGTTGCGGCCGGCGGTGAAGGTGCTGCCGAAGTGGTCGGCGTGGGCCTCGCGCAGGGCGCTGTGCACGCCGTCGGCGGCGACGACCAGGTCGGCGTCCGTCAGTTCGGGGGCCTCGGGGCCGGCGACGGGGTGCTCGTACTCCACGCGGACGCCGAGCTCGCGCGCCCGGTCGGCGAGCAGGCCGAGCACGGCGCGGCGGCCGACTCCGAAGCCGGCGTCGCCGCGGTGCACGGTCCGTTCGTCGCGGACGATCGCCAGGCCGTCGGTCCAGGTGACGGAGGCGGCGGCGACCGCCTCGGCCGACTCGGGGTCCCCGGCCCGCAGCTTGTCGAGGAGCCCGGCCCAGTAGGTGACGCCCCAGCCGTACGTGGAGCCCTCCGGGTTCCGCTCGTACACGGTGATGTCGTGGGCGGGGTCCTGGCGCTTCATCAGGACCGAGAAGTAGAGCCCGGCGGGCCCGCCACCGACGACGGCGATCTTCACGTGCACTCCCACGAGGACGACCTGACGCATGCGCGCACCGCGCGCGCATGACGGTGCGCGTACGGATGGCGACGCACGGTCACAGTGTGTCAGGGGAGGAGCCGTTGTTCCTTCGCCACGGCGACGGCACCGGCGCGCGTGTCGACGCCGAGTTTGGCGTAGATGCGGCCCAGGTGGGTCTTCACGGTCGCCTCGCTGATGAAGAGGGCGCGCGCGATCTCCCGGTTGCCGAGGCCGTGCGCCAGCTGGGCGAGGATGTCGCGCTCCCGGTCGGTGAGGCTCGGCCCGGCGGCGCCCCGCATCCGGTCCATGACGCGGGTGGCGACCGGCGGCGAGAGGGCGGTACGGCCCTGGGCGGCGGCGTGGATCGCGGCGAACAGCTCCTCGGGCCGTTCGGCCTTGAGCAGGTAGCCGGTGGCGCCCGCCTCGATGGCGCGTGTGATGTCGGCGTCCGTGTCGTACGTGGTGAGGACGAGGACGTGGACGCCGGTGGGCGCGATGCGGCGCGTCGCCTCCACCCCGTCGATGCCCGCCCCGAGCTGGAGGTCCATCAGGACGACGTCCGGCATGAGCTTCGCCGCCATGGCGACGGCCTCCTCGCCGCTGCCGGCCTCGCCGACGACCTCGATGTCGGGGGTGCTGCCGAGCAGGGCGAGCAGCCCGGCGCGGACGACGACGTGGTCGTCGCAGAGCAGGATGCGTACGGTCATGAACCGGTCTCCGTCGACGTCGGTGCGAGGGGGATGGAGGCGGAGAGCACGGTGCCCTCGCCGGGTGCGGACTCCACGGTCAGGGTGCCGCCGAGCTGCTGGGCCCGTACCCGCATCGCGCGGAGCCCGTGGCCGCGTACGCCCGCGTCGGCGGCGGTGTCGTCCGCGCGCGGCGCCGACGGGTCGAAGCCGCTGCCGTCGTCGGCGATGTCGAGGACGACCTGGTCGTCCAGGTAGGTCAGGGTCAGCGCGGCGGACCGGGCGGCGGCGTGCTCGCGGATGTTGGCGAGGGCGCCCTGCGCGATCCGCAGCAGCGCCGACTGCACCCGGTCGGGCAGCGGCACCGCGCCGCCGTCGACGCGGAAGTCGGCGGACTCGCGGGCGGCGAGTCCGCGCAGGGCCTCCTCCAGGCCGCCGCCCTCGGCGAGGTCGGCGGGGGCGAGGTCGTGGACGAAGCGGCGGGCCTCGGCGAGGTTGCGTTCGGCGATGGATTCGGCGGTACGGACGTGGCGCCGGGCGGTGGCCGGGTCGCTGTCCCAGGTGCGGTCGGCGGCCTGGAGCAGCATCTGCTGGCTCGACAGGCCCTGGGCGAGCGTGTCGTGGATCTCCATGGAGAGCCGCTGGCGCTCGGCGAGGGTGCCCTCGCGGCGTTCGGTGGCGGCCAGTTCGCGCCGGGTGCGGATCAGGTCCTCGATGAGGGCCCGCTGGCGGGCGGCCTGCCGGTCGGCGTGGATGAAGACGGCGGTGGCGATGGCGGTGACGGCGGGCGGGCCGATGATCAGGCTCGGGTCGAGGCCCCCGTGCGCGAGCTGCACCTGCGCGAAGACGACGAAGGCGGTGAGCAGGGTGACGAGGACGAGCGCGGCGCGCGGCGGGAGCGTGCGCAGGCCGGTGAAGAAGAGCGGCACCGCGCACCAGGCGAAGCTGGGCGCCAGGACCACCATGACGACCCACACGGTGACGACCGTGCACAGCCAGGCGATCCGGCGCGGGGTGGCCAGGGTGCCGAGCACCGGGCCGAGCAGGTAGAGGGAGGCGAGCGCCCCGGTCAGGGCGATGATCCACGGGCTGCGGGCCTCCCATTCGTGCCGCAGGAGGAAGCGGGCGAGGGAGGCGCCGAGGAGCAGGAAGAACGCGAGGTGCATGACCTGGGCGAGCCAGCGGGCGTCCGGGTCGTGGGGTGTTCGCCGGGCGTCCACGAGGGTCCGCGTCAACCGTCCCGCCTCCTCTGCTTCCGGGGCCGACCTGGGGATACGTGTCCATGCTGGCCCGGGAGGACCAGGCCGGCATCAGCCGATCGGCTGACCCCGGTGTCGTCCAGTGTGCGCGAGCGGGGCAGCCGGACCGTGGACCGGACGGCGCCGTTTCCCGGCGGAGGATCGATGCAGGGCGAACGAACGGCGGGGCGCCTCCCGGCTGCACCGCCGGGCGGCACCCACCGCGCCGTCCGCCCCACACCCGCTCGGCCCACCCCGTACGACCCGGGCCGCGCCGGCCGTACGAACGCGTACGACCGTCCGGCCACCCGCCCGCACGATCCAGGAGACCCCCGTGAAGAAGATCCTCTTCGGTGCCACCGCCGCCGCCCTCGCCGCCGCCGGAACCTTCGGCGCGGTCTCCGCGAACGCCACCGCGCCGGCCGCCGCCCCCGCCGCCGCGGTCCGCGCCGACGCCGGCAACGACAACCTGCGGCAGTCCACCCACCTGACGATCGACGCCGCCACCAAGGCCGCCCGGGCCGCCCTCGACGCCGCCGAGAAGGAGAACCAGCGGATCTCCGTCGCCGTCGTCGACCGCGACGGCAACACGATCGTCACCCTCCGCGGCGACGGCGCCGGCCCGCAGTCCTACGAGTCCGCCGAGCGCAAGGCCTTCACCGCCGTCTCCTGGAACGCCCCCACCTCCGTCCTCGCCGGCCGCCTCGCCCAGGCCCCCAACCTGAAGGACATCCCCGGCACCCTCTTCCTCGGCGGCGGCGCCCCCGTCACGGCCAAGGGCGCCCCCGTCGCGGGCATCGGCGTCGCCGGCGCCCCCTCCGGCGACCTCGACGAGAAGTTCGCCCAGGCCGGCGTCGCGGCCCTCGCCCGCTGACACCCTCCGCGGCACCCCTCCCGCCGTGACGGCGCCCGGACCCCCGCCGGGCGCCGTCACCTGTCCCTCCCCGCCCCCCTCACGACCCGTCACCTAGGATCACCGTGTGAGACGACGTGGCGGGACCCGAGGCACGACCGCGGCCCTGGCCGCCGCCGTCACGGCGCTCGCCCTGCTCGCGGGCGGCTGCACCGGAGGGGTGGACGGCACCCCCGGGGCGGCCGGGCTGCGCGACCCGTACTTCCCCAGGCTCGGCAACGGCGGGTACGACGTACGGCACTACGCGCTGAACCTCGCCTACGACCCGGCCACCGGCCGTCTCGACGGCACCGCCGAGATCACCGCCCGCGCCACTCAGGACCTCAGCGCCTTCAACCTCGACCTGGCCGGCCTCACCGTCGACCGGACGACCGTCGACGGCGCGCCCGCCGCCTTCCACCGGGCAGGTGACGAACTGACGCTCCGCCCCCGCGAGGAACTGCGTGAGGGAACGGAGTTCACCGCCACCGTCACCTACTCCGGCGTACCCGAACCGGTCACCGACCCGGACGGCTCCGAGGAGGGCTGGCTGCGGACCGCCGACGGGGCGGTCGCCGTCGGCCAGCCGGCCGGCTCCATGAGCTGGTTCCCCGGCAACCACCATCCCTCCGACAAGGCCGCGTACGACATCACGCTCACCGTCCCGTCCGGCCTGCGCGCCCTCTCCAACGGGGTCATGACCTCCGAGAAGCGCGGCGCCGACGGCCGTACCACCACCGTGTGGCACGCGGGCGAACCGATGGCGAGCTACCTGGCCACCGTCATGCTGGGACGGTACGAGACGGGTACCGCGACCGCCCTCGGCTCGGTCCCCGTGATCACCGCCACCGAGCCCTCGGCCGCCGCCGACAGCGCCGGGCTCCGCGCCGAACTGCCCGTGATCCTCGCCGAGCAGGTGGAGCGCTTCGGCCCGTACCCCTTCTCCGCCGCCGGCGCGGTCATCACCTCCGACGACACCCTCGCCTACGCCCTGGAAACCCAGACCCGGCCCGTCTTCCCCGCCTCCTCCTTCGACCGGGCGACCCTCGTCCACGAGCTGGCCCACCAGTGGTTCGGCAACTCGGTGACGCCCGCGACCTGGCGGGACCTGTGGCTGAGCGAGGGCTTCGCCACGTACGCCGAGTGGCTGGACGCGGAGGAGGCGGAGGGCGTCCCGGTCGGCACCAGTTTCGCGCGCGCCTTCGCGGAGGAGGACAACTGGGCCTTCCCGCCGGCCGCCCCGCCCACCGCCGCGAACCTCTTCGACCCGCCCGTGTACCAGCGCGGCGCGATGGTCCTGCACAAGCTGCGCGAGGCCGTCGGCGACGAGGCCTTCGGGAAGATCCTGCGCGGCTGGCCGGCGAAGTACCGGCACGCCAACGCCGGCACGGACGACTTCACGGCCTACGCGGAGAGCGTGGCCGGCACCGACCTGGACGAGCTGTGGGACGTCTGGCTGCGCGGCGACGGGAAGCCGGAACATCCCTGAGCGGACGGCGGAGCCCCGGCCGGGAGATCCGGCCGGGGCTCGCGAGGTGTCCTACCGCCGCCGTGTTCCGACGGGTGCCGCCGGGGGTTCGTCAGCGGGAGCCGCCGTGCGGGTGACGGCGGCGCGGGCCGTCGTCAGAGGTTGACGCCGAAGTCGCGGGCGATGCCCTCCAGGCCGGAGGCGTAGCCCTGGCCGACCGCGCGGAACTTCCACTCGGTGCCGTGGCGGTACAGCTCGCCGAAGACCATGGCGGTCTCGGTGGCGGCGTCCTCGGAGAGGTCGTAGCGGGCGATCTCGGCGCCGCCGGCCTGGTTCACGATGCGGATGTACGCGTTGCGGACCTGGCCGAAGTTCTGGGAGCGGGACACCGCGTCGTAGATCGACACCGGGAAGACGATCTTGTCGACGGTCGGCGGGAGGCCCGCCAGGTTGACGTTGATCTGCTCGTCGTCGCCGCCGCCCTCGCCGGTGCGGTTGTCACCGGTGTGGACGATGGTCTGGTCCGGGGTGGACTTGTTGTTGAAGAAGACGAAGTGGGCGTCGGAGGCGACGCGGCCCGCGGCGTCGACACCGATCGCGGAGGCGTCGAGGTCGA
>NZ_JAPSIW010000932.1 GCF_031178505.1 Streptomyces sp.
CACCGCAGGCCTGCTGGTGGCCACTGGCACCATCAAGTTCAACGTGTGGCTTTTTGCGCTGCTGATCATGGTGTCGGCCATTATCGGCAACCAGACCGGTTACCTGATTGGTTCCAAGGCCGGCCCGGCCATTTTCAACAAGCCCAACTCCCGCCTCTTCAAGCGGGAGAACGTTGAGAACGCCCACGCGTTCTTCGACAAGCATGGCGGCAAGGCATTGATCCTGGCCCGCTTCGTCCCGATCATCAGGACCTTCGTCCCGGTCATCGTCGGCGTCGCCCAGATGAACAAAAAGAAGTTTTTCCTCTTCAACGTGATCGGCGCTGTCCTGTGGGGCGGCGGCGTGACGCTCCTGGGTTACCTGCTGGGTGACCGTGTCCCCTGGGTCCGCGAAAACCTGGACATCATCTTCATCGCCATCGTCCTGGTCTCGGTCCTGCCCATCGGCGTCGAAGTCCTCCGCGGCGTGTCGGCAAAGCGCCAGGCGAAGGCCTACGGCACCGATCCGGTGGACGAGTTCATCGAGGAACATGCCCCCGAGAACGAGCACAAGACACCGCGCGATATCCACGAGGGCGTCCGCGTCGAGGAACATGCCCCCGGGAACGAGCACAAGGCACCGCGCGACGTTCCTGAGGGAACCCGCTCAGACTAGGTTGCCCGGCGCTGGCCGTGCCGGCGGCAAGATCCCTGCACTGTTGAACAGCTGTGCTCCCCGTTCCGGCGGGGAGCACAGCCGTTTTAAGAACGGTCAGGACGGTTACCGGTCCCGCAGGGCCTCGACGACGGCCGGCAGGAGCGCCCGAAAGGCCTTGCCGCGGTGGCTGATGGCATTCTTCTCGTCGGCAGTCAGCTCCGCACAGCTGCGCCCTTCTCCCGCCGGCTGCAGGACGGGGTCGTAGCCGAACCCGCCGTCGCCGCGGGGTTCGCGCAGCAGGACGCCCTCCAACTGGCCGTATTCCACCACTTCACGCCCGGGTCCGCTGTCCGATCCTGGTACTGCCAGCGCAGCCGCGCAAACGAACGCCGCGCCCCGGTGGGCGTCCGGCACGTCGGAAAGCTGGTTGAGCAGGAGCCGCAGGTTCGCCTCGTCGTCGCCGTGACTGCCGGCCCACCGCGCTGAGAAGATCCCCGGCGCCCCGCCCATCACGTCCACGGCAAGGCCGGAGTCATCGGCAATGGCCACCAAGCCCGTTGCTTCTGCGACAGCGCGCGCCTTCAGCAGCGAATTCTCGGCAAAGGTCACGCCGGTTTCGACGACGTCGGGGGCCCCTGCCGCCGCTGCATCCACTACCTGCGTGTCGACGTCGAGCCCCGGCACCTGCCCGCGCAGAAGTTCGCGCAGCTCACGGAGTTTGCCCTTGTTATGGGTGGCAAGCACCAGGCGCGGGGCGGCGGGCGCCGCGCTCACAGCGTATCTGCCAGGGTTTCGCGCTGGATTGCGGCGAGCTGGGTGGTGCCCAGCAGGGCGAGGTCCAGGAGCTGGTCCAGTTCGGCGCGGTCAAAGGGGGCACCTTCGGCAGTACCCTGCACTTCGACGAACTTGCCGGAGCCCGTGACCACCACGTTCATGTCGGTCTCCGCCCGGACGTCCTCAACGTACGGCAAGTCCAGCATGGGAACGCCGTCGATGATACCCACGGACACGGCAGCGATGGTGTCGATGAGGGGCTGGGCGTTCTTCGCGATCAGCTTGTTGTCACGGGCAAACCTGATGGAGTCGGCGAGCGCAACATAGGCCCCCGTGATCGCCGCGGTTCGGGTACCGCCGTCTGCCTGGAGGACGTCGCAGTCCAGCACAATGGTGTTTTCGCCCAGGGCCTTGGTGTCGATAATGGAACGCAGGGAACGGCCGATGAGCCGGGAGATCTCGTGGGTGCGGCCACCGATTTTGCCCTTGACCGACTCGCGGTCAGAACGGGTGTTCGTGGCCCTGGGCAGCATGGCGTACTCGGCGGTCACCCAGCCGCGGCCCTCACCCTTCAACCAGCGCGGGACGCCCGGGGTGAGGGAAGCGGTGCACAGGACCCTGGTGTTGCCGAACTCGATGAGGGCCGATCCTTCAGCCTGGTTGGACCATCCGCGGGTGATACTGATGGGCCGGAGCTGGTCAGGGGCGCGGCCGTCGGCGCGCACAATGGGCACTGCAGTTGCTTCAGAAGTCATGCCTTTAGCTTATCCACTGCGGGCCGCTGCTGGATTCCGGGTGCCGCCGAAGCAGTACCGCCTAGATGGTGTAGTGGACGCCGGCCACTGCCACGGCGACGTCGCCGCCAAAGACAGGACGGGCCTCGGCCATCACGGTGGTCTGCGAGGTCC
>NZ_JAPSIW010000211.1 GCF_031178505.1 Streptomyces sp.
ATCGGCCTGATGCTGCTCCTGGCGGCCTGCGGCAAGTCGGCCCAGGTGCCGCTGCAGTCCTGGCTCGGGGACGCGATGGAGGGCCCGACCCCGGTCTCGGCCCTCATCCACGCGGCGACCATGGTCACCGCCGGTGTCTACCTGATCGTGCGCTCGGCCGACATCTTCAACGCCGCCCCGGACGCGCAGCTCGTCGTGACCATCGTCGGCGCCGTCACGCTCCTCTTCGGTGCGATCGTCGGTTGCGCCAAGGACGACATCAAGAAGGCGCTGGCCGGCTCGACGATGTCGCAGATCGGCTACATGGTCCTCGCGGCCGGCCTCGGGCCCATCGGCTACGCCTTCGCGATCATGCACCTGGTGACGCACGGCTTCTTCAAGGCGGGTCTCTTCCTCGGCGCCGGTTCGGTCATGCACGGCATGAACGACGAGGTGGACATGAGGAAGTACGGCGGCCTGCGGACGTACATGCCGGTCACCTTCGTCACCTTCGGCCTCGGCTACCTCGCCATCATCGGCTTCCCCGGCCTGTCGGGCTTCTTCTCCAAGGACAAGATCATCGAGGCGGCCTTCGCCAAGGGCGGCACCGAGGGCTGGATCCTCGGCTCCGTGGCCCTGCTGGGCGCGGCCATCACCGCGTACTACATGACCCGCGTGATGATCATGACCTTCTTCGGGGAGAAGCGCTGGCAGCCGGCGCCCGACGCCGACACCGTGCCCGGGGCCGAACCGGCCGCCGAGCACGCCGCGGGCCGGATGCCGCACCCGCACGAGTCACCGAAGTCCATGACCGTCCCGATGATCCTGCTGGCCGTCGGCTCGGTCGGCGCGGGCGCCTTCTTCGGCATCGGCGACCGGTTCGTGAACTGGCTCGCCCCCGTGACCCGGTTCGAGCACGGACACCCGCCGATCAGCGCCGGAGCCATCACCGCCGCCACCGTCGCCGTGATGGTCGTCGGCGTCACGATCGCCTACCTCCAGTACGGCCGCCGGCCCGTCCCGGTGGTCGCCCCGCGCGGCTCCCTGCTCACCCGGGCCGCCCGCCGCGACCTCCTCCAGGACGACTTCAACCACGTCGTCCTGGTCCGGGGCGGCGAGCACCTCACCCGCTCGCTGGTCTACGTCGACCACACCCTGGTCGACGGCGTGGTCAACGGCACCGCCGCCTCCGTCGGCGGACTCTCCGGCCGGCTGCGCAAGCTCCAGAACGGCTACGCCCGCTCGTACGCGGTCTCCATGTTCGGAGGTACGGCGGTGCTGATCGCCGCGACCCTGCTGATGAGGGCGGTGTAATCCCATGTCCTTCCCGCTCCTGACGGTCACGGCAGCGGTGCCGGCGGTCGGTGCGATCCTCACCGCCGCCGTGCCCGCCGCCCGCCGTACCGCCGCCAAATGGCTGGCGCTGCTCGTCTCGCTCGCCACGCTCGCGCTCGCCGCCGTGATCTTCGTACGGTTCGAGCCCGGCGGCGAGCGGTACCAGCTGACCGAATCGCACGCCTGGATCAAGGACTTCGGGGTCCGCTACGAACTGGGCGTCGACGGCATCGGGGTCGCGCTCATCGGCCTCACCGCCCTGCTGATCCCCTTCATCGTCCTGGCCGGCTGGCACGACGCCGACCCCGCGGAGACGTCCTCGAAGAGGTGGCGGCCGACCCAGGGCTTCTTCGCCCTGATCCTCATGGTCGAGGCGATGGTGATCCTCTCCTTCGAGGCCACCGACGTCTTCCTCTTCTACATCCTGTTCGAAGCCATGCTCATCCCGATGTACTTCCTCATCGGCGGCTTCGGCGACCGGGCCCACGCGGGCTCCGACGAGAACGCGGCGGCCCAGCGCTCGTACGCGGCAGTCAAGTTCCTGCTGTACAACCTGGTCGGCGGGCTGATCATGCTGGCCGCCGTCATCGGGCTCTACGTGGTCGCGGGGAACTTCTCCCTCACCGAGATCGCCGAGGCCCGGGCCAACGGCTCGCTGGAGATGGCCACCAGCACCGAGCGGTGGCTGTTCCTCGGCTTCTTCTTCGCCTTCGCGGTGAAGGCGCCGCTGTGGCCGCTGCACACCTGGCTGCCGAACGCGATGGGGGAGGCGACCGCACCGGTCGCCGTCCTCATCACCGCCGTGGTCGACAAGGTCGGCACCTTCGCGATGCTCCGCTTCTGCCTCGGCCTCTTCCCCGAGGCCTCGACGTGGGCCACCCCGGCGATCGTCGTCCTCGCCCTGATCAGCATCGTGTACGGCGCGCTGCTCGCGGTCGGCCAGCGGGACATCAAGCGGCTGGTCGCCTACGCGTCGATCTCCCACTTCGGCTTCATCGTCCTCGGCATCTTCGCGATGACCAGCCAGGGCCAGTCCGGCGCCACGCTCTACATGGTCAACCACGGCATCTCCACCGCCGCCCTCATGCTGGTCGCCGGCTTCCTCATCTCCCGGCGCGGTTCCCGGCTCATCGCCGACTACGGCGGTGTGCAGAAGGTCGCCCCGGTCCTCGCCGGCACCTTCCTCATCGGCGGCCTCGCGACCCTGTCCCTGCCCGGACTCGCCCCCTTCGTCAGCGAGTTCCTGGTCCTCGTGGGCACCTACGCCCGCTATCCGGTGGCCGGTGTCGTCGCCACCACCGGCATCGTCCTCGCCGCGCTCTACACCCTCGTCCTCTACCAGCGGACGATGACCGGGCCGGTGAGGGAAGAGGTGAAGACCCTGCCCGACCTGCGGGCCCGGGAGCTGGCGGTGGTCGTCCCGCTGATCGCCGTCCTGATCTTCCTCGGCGTCTTCCCCAAGCCCCTGACGGACGTCGTCAACCCGGCGGTCCGGCACACCATGTCCGACGTGCAGCAGAAGGACCCCCAGCCCGCTGTGCCCATCCAGAACGCGGAGGCGGCCAAGTGAGTACAACGGCTGTCCACGACCTGTGGACGACGGCCGCCGAGCCGATCGGCAAGATCCCGGCGCCGCACATCGAGTACGCGCAGCTCGCGCCCGTCCTCATCGTCGTCGGTGCCGCGATCCTCAGCGTCCTGGCCGAGGCCTTCGTGCCCCGCAGGGGCCGCTACCTCAGCCAGGTCGTCCTGAGCGTCCTCGCCCTCGCGGCCGCCTTCGCCGCCGTCGTCGCCCTCGCGGCCGGCGGACACGCCACCACGAAGGCCGGCATCGCGGCCATGGGTGCGATCGCCGTCGACGGGCCCGCCCTCTTCCTCCAGGGCACGATCCTGCTCGCCTCGATCGTCGCCGTCCTCACCTTCGCCGAACGGCGGCTCGACCCGGCCGACCACGGCCACAGGGTCGACTCCTTCGCCGCCGAGGCCGCCGCCGTCCCCGGCAGCGACCAGGAGAAGGCGGCGGTCAGGGCAGGCTTCACCACCACCGAGGTGTACCCGCTCGCCCTGTTCGCCGTCGCCGGCATGCTCGTCTTCCCGGCGGCCAACGACCTCCTGACGCTGTTCGTCGCCCTGGAGGTCTTCTCCCTCCCGCTGTACCTGCTCTGCGCCGTCGCCCGCCGCAAGCGGCTGATGTCGCAGGAGGCCGCCGTCAAGTACTTCCTGCTCGGCGCCTTCTCCTCCGCGTTCCTCCTCTTCGGGATCGCCCTGCTCTACGGCTACGCGGGCTCCGTCTCGTACGCCGCAATCGCCGACGTCGTCGACGGCCGCCTGGCCTCCGTCGACCCGGCGCTCGCCGCCACCATGGGCAACGACGTGCTGCTGCTCATCGGCTTCGCCATGGTGCTGATGGGGCTCCTGTTCAAGGTCGGCGCGGTGCCGTTCCACATGTGGACCCCTGACGTCTACCAGGGCGCCCCGACGCCGGTCACCGGCTTCATGGCCGCCGCCACCAAGGTCGCCGCCTTCGGAGCCCTGCTCCGCCTGCTGTACGTGGTGCTCCCGGGGCTCACCTGGGACTGGCGGCCGGTCATGTGGGCCGTCGCCATCGTCACCATGCTGGGCGGCGCGATCATCGCCATCACCCAGACCGACATCAAGCGGCTCCTCGCCTACTCGTCGATCGCGCACGCCGGGTTCCTGCTCGCCGGTGTCATCGCGGCCACCCCGAGCGGCGTCTCGTCCGTGCTGTTCTACCTCGGCGCGTACTCCTTCGTGACCATCGGCGCCTTCGCCGTCGTCACGCTCGTCCGGGACGCGGGCGGCGAGGCCACCCACCTCTCCAAGTGGGCCGGGCTCGGCCGCCGTTCGCCGCTCGTCGCGGCGGTCTTCGCGGTCTTCCTGCTCGCCTTCGCCGGCATTCCGCTCACCTCCGGCTTCTCCGGGAAGTTCGCGGTCTTCAAGGCGGCGGCGGAGGGCGGCGCCGGGGCGCTCGTCGTGGTCGGTGTGATCTCCTCGGCGATCGCCGCGTTCTTCTACATCCGGGTGATCGTGCTGATGTTCTTCAGCGAGCCGAAGGCCGACGGCCCCACCGTCGCCGTGCCCTCGGCGCTCACCACGGCCACCATCACCGCCGGTGTGGCCGTCACCCTGGTGCTGGGCCTCGCGCCCCAGTACTTCCTCGACCTCGCGAGCCAGGCGAGCGTCTTCGTGCGCTGACGGGGCGCTCACCCCGTACGGAAGGGGCCCGGCTCACCACGAGCCGGGCCCCTTCCGCGTGCCTACCGCTGCGGTGTGCCCTCCGGGGCACGGGAGGCGCCCTCGGGGCAGTCGCAGTGCACGCGCGGACATGTGGGTGTGCTCCTCGTGGAGGTGGCGCGGCCCCTACGGCGGCGCCCGTCACGGGCGGGTTCTCCCCCGCTCCCGTCACCCCGGCGGCATCGGCCGCGCACCGGGGCCGCCGCATGCCGGGTGGCCCATTGGAGGGGGTGACCGCGGGGCCCGGCCGTGCCATCGTGGAGGCCGCCATATTGGTCTGTACCAGCGAGAGGAGAGCCGCACCATGCGCGGTACCACCGCGTTACCCGGCAGTCCCTGCGTCACCCCCCGGAGCGGGGAGCCGCCCCTGCACCGCCTGGAGGTGCGCCTGCCCGGGCAAGTGCCCTTCGCCGCCGGGGGGTTCGACGCCCTGGGTCCCATGTCGCGGGCCGCGTTCCCGCACCGGCACACGTTCTACGAGATCGTCCACGTCGTCACCGGAAGCGGGGTGCACGTGCTCGACGCGGAGCGGTACGAGGTGCGCCCGCCGCAGCTGGGAGTGATCCTGCCCGGGCAGGTGCACCACTGGGAGGGCGTGCGCGGGCTCGACGGGTCGCTCGTGCTGTTCACCCCCGAATTCCTGGGTGGCGGGGGCGGGGACGAGGCGCTGTTGCGGAGGCTGGGGGAGCGGCCCTGGGTGGACCTCGACGAGGCGACGCACCGGCGCACGGCGCTGCTCATGGAGGAGCTGGCCGAGGAGTACCGGCACGGTGACGACGGGTTCGCCGGGGTACTGCGGTCGCTGCTGCACGTGCTGCTGGTCCGGGCCGCGCGACTGCCCGGCGCCGGTGCCGGGCCCGCGCCCGCACGGGGGGTCGCGGAGGAGTTCGTACGGCTCGCCGGGCGGGCGGCGACGGAGGGGCCGACCGTACGGGAGTGCGCCGAGCGGCTCGGGGTGACGCCCGGATACCTCGCGGAGACCGTGCGCGCCGCCACCGGACGTACCCCCGCCGCCCTGCTCCGCGAGGCCCGGACGCGCGAGGCCCAACGGCTCCTCACCGCAACCGAACTGACGGTACGGCAGATCGCGGCCCGGGTCGGGTTCGCCGACCCCGCCTACTTCTGCCGCTTCTTCCGGCGCGAGACCGGCCTCAGCCCGGGTGACTTCCGAAAACACCACGACCACCGCACTGCGTCCCTCGTCCCCGCCGACCCGCGCGCCTAGGTTCGATGCCGATCCCGCAGCCCCCACCAGAGGAGCAGGCACCGGTATGGACAGGAACATCGAGAGCGAGACCGGCGGCACCGGACACGTCACCCGCAAGGCCGTCCTGCGCGCCGCGCTCGCCGCAGGACTCACCGCGCCCGCCGTGCTCATGGGCGTCCCCGCGCTCGCCCGCACCCTCACCGGGAGCGAGGTGCCGCCCGCCCTCACCCCCGCCTGCGACGACGGCGACGACCCGACGCCCCCGCAGACGGAAGGCCCGTACTTCAAGCCGAACTCGCCCCGCCGCACCAGCCTGGTGGACGCGAGCACACCCGGCACCCGGCTCACCGTCAGCGGCTACGTCTTCGGCCTCGCCTGCCGGCCGGTCGCCGGTGCCCTGCTCGACTTCTGGCAGGCCGACGTCAACGGAGCCTACGACAACACCGGATTCCGCTTCCGCGGCCACCAGTTCACCGACGCGAGCGGCGCCTTCCGGCTCAGCACGATCGTCCCCGGCCTCTACCCGGGCCGCACCCGCCACATCCACGTCAAGGTCCAGGCCCCCGGCCGCCCGGTGCTCACCACCCAGCTGTACTTCCCGGGCGAACCCCGCAACAACACCGACTCGATATTCGACCCCCGGCTGCTCATGACCGTGCGGGACGCGGGCGGCGCCAGGGAGGCCGCCTTCGACTTCGTCCTGAACGTGCCGCAGCACCCGGGCCCGAGCCCCACGCCGACCCCCACCGGGACGCCCGGCGGCACCTGGGCCGCCGGAACCGCCTACCGGCCCGGCGACTCCGTGACGTACGGCGGCCGGGGATACGCCTGCCTCCAGGCGCACACCGCCCAGGCCGGCTGGGAGCCGCCGAACGCGCCCGCCCTCTGGCGGCTCCTCTGACGGGCGGCCGCCCGGCGGTCGTACGGCCCCCGTGGGAGCGCGGTACGACCGCCGGGCGGCCTCCGATCAGGCGGAAGGAACGATCCGGCCCCGGACCTCGCCCAGCGCCACGCGCGTGCCGTCCGGGCCCGGCGCCCACGCCGTGAGCACGACCTCGTCGCCGTCCTCCAGGAACGTCCGCTTGCCACCGGCGAGTTCGAGTGCGTCCCGGCCGTTCCACGTCAGCTCCAGGAGCGAACCGCGCTGGTTCACCTCGGGCCCGGACACCGTCCCCGAGCCGTACAGGTCACCCGTGCGCAGCGAGGCGCCGTTCACCGTCATGTGGGCGAGCTGCTGGGCCGCCGTCCAGTACATGGTGGAGAACGGCGGCTCGGCGACCACCTCGCCGTTGATCTCCACCGTGATCCGCAGGTCGAAGCCGCCCGGCTCCTCCTCGCCCGCGTCGTCCAGGTACGGCAGCAGCGGGAAGTCCCGCGCCGGCGGGGCGGTCCGGGCCGCGTCCAGCGCCTCCAGGGGCGTCACCCACGCCGACACCGAGGTCTGGAACGACTTGCCCAGGAACGGGCCCAGCGGCACGTACTCCCAGGCCTGCACGTCCCGCGCCGACCAGTCGTTCAGCAGCGTCAGACCGAAGACGTGCTCCCGGAAGTCGCTCAGCGGGACCGGCCGGCCCAGCTCCGACGGGGTGCCGACGAGGAAGCCGACCTCCGCCTCGATGTCCAGTTTCACCGACGGGCCGAAGACGGGGGCCGCGTCGGACGGCGCCTTGCGCTGCCCGGAAGGCCGTACGACATCGGTCCCGGAAACCACCACCGTGCCGGCACGGCCGTGGTAACCGATCGGCAGATGCTTCCAGTTGGGGGTCAGCGGCTCACCGTCGGGACGGAAGATCCGGCCCACGTTCGTGGCGTGGTGCTCGCTCGCGTAGAAGTCCACGTAGTCCGCGACCTCGTACGGCAGGTGCAGCGTCACCGCGTCCAGCGGGTGCAGCAGCGGCTCGATGTCGGGGCGGTGCGCCGGCACCGTCACCCAGGCCGTCAGCGCCCGCCGCACATCACGCCAGGCCGTCCGGCCCGCGGCGAGCAGCGGGTTGAGGCTCGGCTGCGCGAGCAGCGTGGCGTACGGGGAGCCGAGCGCGTGCGCCGCGGCCCCCGCGTCCAGCACGTACCCGCCGATGCGGACGCCGAGCCTGCGCCGGCCGGGCTCGTCGGCGGTCGAGAAGACGCCGTACGGGAGGTTGTGCGGGCCGAAGGGGTCGCCCTCGGCCAGGTCGAGCGGGCTGTGCTCGGGCATGGCTGCGTGCCTCGCTTTCCACGTGTGTGGGGGACACGTTACGGGGCGGGCCGCCGGGCGCGGATGACATGGATCACAGAGAAACCGGGGCCTCCGTGGGCAACTGTCCCGCTTCGGGCGCTTTGCGGTCGGAGCGGCGCCGGACCCCCGCCCGAGCTGCGGGAAAGCGGCCCCCGCGCGATGGTGCGGCCCCCTACGATCAGCGTGGCGCCGCGCCCGCGTGAGCAAGCCGCCGGCGCGCGCCCCACCACACTCTTCTCGCAGTTCCTCTGACCAGGAAAAGGCCCACACCTGTGAAGATCCGCCGCATCCTGGCGACCGCCGTCGCCGCCGCCGTCACCACGCCGGTCGTGTTCCTCTCGGCCGGCCCCGCCTTCGCCGCACCCACCCCGACGCCCGCGCGGACGCAGGCCCCCGC
The DNA here is from genome assembly GCF_031178505.1 of Streptomyces sp. Taxonomy (GTDB): domain Bacteria; phylum Actinomycetota; class Actinomycetes; order Streptomycetales; family Streptomycetaceae; genus Streptomyces; species Streptomyces gulbargensis. The sequence goes on from NZ_JAPSIW010000211.1 coordinate 8,389, forward strand.
GACCCACGAGGACGGGGAGAAGCCGTCCCTGGAGGAGCTGGAGGAGGCCGTCGACAAGGCGCGGGCCAAGGTCGCCGAGCTCGAGGCGCAGCGCAAGGCGGTCCTGAAGGACCTCGACGAGAACAACATCGACGAGGCCCTCAAGACCGAGCTCGCCGCCGCCAAGGAGGCCCTCAAGACCGCCCAGGACGCCAAGACCGCCGCCGACACGGCCCTCGTCGCGGCCGAGGACGCCCTGAAGAAGCTGCCCGGGACGGCCACCGGGCAGGAGAAGGCGGACGCCGAGAAGGCCGTCGCCGACGCGAAGAAGGCCGTCGAGGAAGCCGCCGCCACCCTGGCCGCCGCCAAGCTCCGCCACGACAAGGCCGACACCGCGTTCGACGACGCCGTCGTCGCCCTGGCGAAGAAGGCCCACATCCTCGGTGAGAGGCTGAAGCTGGCCAAGCAGGAGCTCGCCGACGCCCGGGACGCCCTCGCGGGCTTCGAGGAGCTGCCCGAGGAGTGCGAGGAGGGCGAGGCCCTCGCCGTCCAGGTGACCGGCCCCACCAGCGTCACCGCCGGGACCAGCGCGGTGTTCTCGCTGAAGGTCAGGAACACCTCCGAGCGCACCCTCGACGCCGTCGAGGCCTACGCCTTCGCCGCGACCCTCCCCACCGACTGGGAGGAGATCGACGAGAACGAGGAGCCGCCGAGCGGCTGGAACAAGTTCATCACCGTCGAGTGGTCCTCCGCCAAGAACCCGGCGTGGAGCCCGCTCTCCGAGGAGTTCGACGGCATCGAGCTCGGCGCCCTCGCCAAGGGCGGCCAGGCCGACGTGAAGCTGCGCCTGACCGTCGACGCCAAGACGCCCACCGCCCAGGGCGTGGCCTTCGCCGCCGGCGCGTACGAGAACGAGGACGGCTCCTGCGGCTTCGGTGACGACTCCAAGGCCTTCTTCG
>NZ_JAPSIW010000212.1 GCF_031178505.1 Streptomyces sp.
GCATGGGCATCCTGCTGACGGAGGGCGCCCGCGGTGAGGGCGGCATCCTCCGCAACAAGGACGGCGAGCGCTTCATGGAGAAGTACGCGCCGGTCATGAAGGACCTCGCGTCCCGTGACGTCGTCTCCCGCTCCATCTACACGGAGATCCGCGAGGGCCGCGGCTGCGGTCCCGAGGGCGACCACGTCTACCTGGACCTGACGCACCTCCCGCCGGAGCAGCTGGACGCCAAGCTGCCGGACATCACCGAGTTCGCCCGTACGTACCTCGGCATCGAGCCGTACACGGACCCGATCCCGATCCAGCCCACCGCGCACTACGCCATGGGCGGCATCCCGACCAACGTCCAGGGCGAGGTGCTCGCGGACAACACCACGGTCGTCCCGGGCCTGTACGCGGCCGGCGAGGTCGCCTGCGTGTCGGTGCACGGCGCCAACCGCCTCGGCACCAACTCGCTGCTGGACATCAACGTGTTCGGCAAGCGGTCGGGCATCGCGGCGGCGGAGTACTCGGCGAAGCACGACTACGTCGAGCTGCCGGAGAACCCGGCCTCCTTCGTCGAGCAGCAGATCGAGCAGCTCCGCAACTCCACGGGCAGCGAGCGGGTCGCGGACCTGCGCCGTGAGCTCCAGGAGACGATGGACGCGAACGTGATGGTGTTCCGTACGGAGCAGACCATCAAGACGGCCGTCGAGAAGATCGCCGAGCTGCGCGAGCGCTACCGGAACGTGTCCATCCAGGACAAGGGCAAGCGCTTCAACACCGACCTCCTGGAGGCCATCGAGCTGGGCAACCTGCTCGACCTGGCCGAGGTCATGGCCGTCTCGGCCCTGGCGCGCAAGGAGTCCCGCGGCGGTCACTACCGCGAGGACTACCCGAACCGCGACGACGTCAACTTCATGCGCCACACCATGGCGTACCGCGAGGTCGGCGAGGACGGCTCCGAGACCGTCCGTCTCGACTACAAGCCGGTCGTCCAGACCCGCTACCAGCCGATGGAGCGTAAGTACTGATGGCTACCCCCGTTCTGGACAAGGTGGAGAAGGACTCCGCCGCGTCCCCCTACATCACGGTCACCTTCCGCATCCGCCGGTTCAACCCCGAGCTGTCGGACGCGGCGGTCTGGGAGGACTTCCAGATCGAGATCGACCCGAAGGAGCGCGTGCTCGACGGTCTCCACAAGATCAAGTGGGACCTCGACGGCACGCTGACCTTCCGGCGCTCGTGCGCGCACGGCATCTGCGGCTCGGACGCGATGCGGATCAACGGCAAGAACAGGCTCGCCTGCAAGACGCTGATCAAGGACATCAACCCCGAGAAGCCGATCACCGTCGAGGCCATAAAGGGCCTGACGGTGATGAAGGACCTCGTGGTCGACATGGAGCCCTTCTTCCAGGCGTACCGGGACGTCATGCCGTTCCTGGTCACCAAGGGCAACGAGCCGACGCGCGAGCGTCTGCAGTCGGCCGAGGACCGCGAGCGTTTCGACGACACCACCAAGTGCATCCTGTGCGCCGCGTGCACCTCGTCCTGCCCGGTCTTCTGGAACGACGGCCAGTACTTCGGTCCGGCCGCGATCGTCAACGCGCACCGCTTCATCTTCGACTCGCGTGACGAGGCGGGCGAGCAGCGCCTGGAGATCCTGAACGACAAGGACGGTGTGTGGCGCTGCCGCACCACGTTCAACTGCACCGACGCGTGCCCGCGTGGCATCGAGGTCACCAAGGCGATCCAGGAAGTGAAGCGCGCGCTGATCACGCGTCGCTTCTGACACCTTCTCGGCTCCCCGAGCCCGCTTCTGTACGCTGCGGCGTGCAGGAGCGGGCTTTTTCTTCTCCGCGGCGCGCAGTCGCGGGGCCTGGAGGACGGGGACACCGATGAGCGAGCCGAACCCTTACGCGGACGGGGACTACACGTGGGGGCCGGGCCACGGGGCCGGCACGCCGGGGTACGGGTACCCGCACGACGCGGCGCCGGCGGGCGGGGCCTATCCGGTGTCGCCCGCGTACCAGCCGACGCTGCCGGGCGGGGTGCCGGTGCCGCCGCAGTACGCGGCGGGCGGGGCGCCGTCGTTCTCCCTCGGTGACATCACGGTGGTGGGCGACCAGGTCCTCACCCCGGCCGGGTCGATGCCGCTCAAGGGGGCGGTGTGGAACGCGACGGACCTGTCGCGCACCGAGGAGAAGATCTCGACGGTCGGCATCGTGCTGGCCTGCCTCTTCGTCGCGGCCTGCGGTCTGGGCCTGCTGTTCCTCCTGATGAAGGAGAAGACGACCTCGGGCTTCGTCCAGGTCACGGTCACCAGCGGCGGCCGCCACCACGCCACGATGATCCCGGCGACCCGCCCGGACACGATCCACTGGGTGATGAGCCAGATCGCGTACGCGCGCCAGCTGAGCTTCTGAGGGCCGGGCCCCGGGCGCGGCCTGAGACCGGGCCGGGGCGGGTCAGCCGTGCCAGGGGCGGGTGGTGGGGTTCTTCTCGGCGACGAGCATGATGCGGCGCAGGAGGTCGTTGAGCTGGGCGCGTTCCTCGGGGGAGAGGACGCCGAGGAGGCGGTACTCCTCGTGGCCGAGGACGTCCATGGCGCCGTGCCAGATCTCGCGGCCGGTGGGGGTGAGTTCCACGACGACGCGGCGGCGGTCGGTGGTGGAGGGGGTGCGGCGGACGAGGCCGCGTTTCTCCAGGGCGTCGAGGCGGCCGGTGACCGAGGCGGGGGCGAGGTCGAGGTCCTGGGCGAGGTCGGAGGGGGCGGCGCTGCCGCCGCGGCCCGCGAGCTTGTGGAGGGTGTCGAACTCGTGGCGTTCGAGGTCGAAGTCGGCGAGGGACTGTTCGCGGACCCGGCGCAGGTGCACGGAGAGCTTCTTCATGCGGGTGACGGCGCCCTCGACCACGGGGTCGAGGCCGGGCAGGACGGGCTGCCAGCGCTCGACGTGCCCGTCGGTCCAGTCGCGCGCGGCGGGCGTCACGCCCGCGGGGTCGGTCGCTTCCGTCGGCTCCATGCGCCGATCGTACGTCGCGGGCCGACGCGTTCCCCGGACGCGCCCCGCACCCCGAACCCTTCGGATCCGAATATTTCGTTGACGAATTATTCGATACCGAAATACATTCGTCGGCATGCCCGCCACGCCGCCCCTCACCACGTCCCCGCCCCTCCCCCATCCCCTCCGCACCCGTCCCTTCCGCCTCCTCTTCACCGGCCGCGCCCTCTCCCTCCTCGGTGACGCCGCCATCCCCGCCGCCCTCGCCCTCGCCGTCCTGGCCGCCACCGGTTCCACCGCCGCCCTGGCCCTCGTCCTCGGCTGCGCCATGGTCCCCAAGCTGCTCCTGCTGCCGCTCGGCGGCGTCGTGGGCGACCGCTTCGACGCCCGTACGGTCGCCCTCGTCACCGATCTGGTCCGCTGCGCCACCCAGCTCGTCGTCGGCGTGCAGCTCCTCGGCGGCGCCCCGACGCTCGCCGTCATCGCGGTCGCGGAGGCCGTCGGCGGCGCGGCCGGCGCCTTCGCCATGCCCACCGTCTCCCCCCTGGTCAAGGGCACGGTCCCGGCGGAGTCCCTGCACCGGGCGAACGCCGCCATGAGTGTCGCCGTCAGCGCCACCCGCCTCGGCGGCCCCGCGCTCGCCGGCGCCCTCGTCCTCACCGTCGGTCCCGGCTGGGCGTTCGTGCTGGACGCAGCGACCTTCGCCGTCAGCGCCCTCCTCCTGACGGCCGTCCGCGTCGAACGGGTGCCGATACCGCGCCGCTCGTTCCGCGCCGACCTGGCGGAGGGCTGGCACGAGGTCCGCTCCCGGGACTGGTACTGGACGAGCCTGGTCGCCCACAGCGCCTGGAACGGCGCCGCCGCCGTCCTGATGACCCTCGGCCCCGTGATCGCCGTCCAGCGGCTCGGCGGCGCGGCCACCTGGGTCGTCCTGCTCCAGACCGGCGCCGTCGGCTTCCTCCTCGGGGCACTGCTCGCCGACCGCGTCCGCCCCCGCCGCCCGGTCCTCGCCGCCAACCTCGGCCTCGCGACGTACGCCCTGCCGCTGGTCCTGCTCGCCGTGGCCGCGCCCGCGCCGCTGACGATCGCCGCGTACGGGCTCGCGCAGGCGGGCCTCGGCTTCCTCTCCCCCGTCTGGGAGACCGCCGTCCAGCGCGCGGTGCCCACTCACGCCCTGGCCCGCGTCACCTCGTACGACTGGCTGCTCTCCCTCGCCGCCATGCCGCTCGGCTACGCGCTCGCGCCGCTCGCCGCCTCCGCCTGGGGCGCCGGCGTGCCGCTGGTGGCGGCCGCCGTCGCCGTCGGCGGCTGCTGCCTGGCGACGGCGCTCGTGCCCGGCGTCCGCCGCTTCCGCTGAACCGGACGGCCGGCCCCTGGCGACGGGGGCCGCGGGGCGTCGATGTCCGGTCACCGCCCGGCCCTTGGCCGGATCGGGCGCGCGGCCCGCGCCGTGCGGCCACTACGGTGGGGGGATGACGACCGGGACGGCCTCGCGCCACACACGGATCGGTGACCCGGTGCTCTCCTGAGCGCCGCGCGGGCCGGCCGGGGTCGCCGTGCCACCGCGCGGGCCCCGCCTCCGTCGTGTCGATCACGCGCTTCACGTATCGGCCACGACAGGAGACGAACCCTTGCTCACGAAGACCCTGGAGATCCCCACCCCCGACGGCCGCGCCGACGCCTTCGCCGCCTTCCCCGGCGGTGGCGGGCGGCACCCGGGGGTGCTGATGTACCCGGACGGCTTCGGCCTCCGGCCCGTCCTGCGGGAGATGGCCCGCGAGCTGGCCGGCCACGGCTACCACGTCCTCGTACCGAACCCCTTTTACCGGCACGGCCCCGCGCCGGTGGTCGAACTCCCCGCGCACATCGGCGAGGAGGCCCGGCCCGCGCTGTTCGCACGGCTGATGCCCCTGATCGAGGCGCACACCACCGCCCGGGTGCTGCGGGACGCGGACGCCTACCTCCGCTTCCTCGCGGGCCGGCCGGAGGTCGCCGGAGGACCGGTCGCGGTGACCGGCTACTGCATCGGCGGCCTCCTGGCGCTGCGGACCGCCGCGGCGCATCCGGACCGGGTGGCCGCCGTCGCCGGTTTCCACGGCCCGGTGGTCGCGGACGAGCCGGGCGGGCTGCCCGGCTTCCTCTCCCGCATCACCGCCCGGGTCCACCTCGGCCACGCCGCGGGCGATCTGACGCCCGAGGCCCTGGGCGACCTCAACGCGGTGCTGGACGCCGCCGGGGTGGACCACACCTCCGAGATCTATCCCGGGACCGCCCACGGCTTCACCATGGCCGACACCGACGCCTTCGACCCGGCCGGGCTGCGGCGCCACTGGGACCGCCTGCTCCCGCTGCTCGCCGGGGCCCTGGGCCGGCCGGAAGGAACGGAGCGGTCCGGCGCGGCGGTCAGCGCACCGCCGGGGCGCCGACCTCGGCAAGAAAGGCGGTGAGCAGGGCGGCCGTCTCCTCCGGGCGCTCCAGGGCGGGGAGGTGACCGGCCCAGTCGAGGCGCTCGTGGCGGGCGGCCGGCAGGAGGCGGGCGAGGTCCTCGGCCAGGGCCCGGAAGTCGGGCACGTCATGGGCGCCGGAGACGACGAGCGCGGGTGCCCCGACTCGGACGAGGTCCTCGGCCGTGACGCCCGCGTCGACGGGGGCGTGCTCCTCCGGCACGGGCAGCTGGACGTCGAAGATGTGCCGCTGCATGGCCCGGACGAGCGCGCGCACCTCGGGGCCGGCGCCGGGGCCGAGCCAGGTGTCGACGTTGAGTTCGACGGCGGCGTCGATGTCGCCGGCGATGAGCAGCTCCCTCTCGCGGGCGCCCCAGGCGCGCAGCTCCTCGCTCGGCTCGTGGCCGGGGGCGCCGGAGCAGAGCAGGGCGAGGGCGGAGACCCGCTCCGGGTGGAGGGCGGCGAACTCCAGGGCGACCTCGCCGCCGAAGGAGGAGCCGACGACGGCGGCGCGGTCCGCGCCGATCTCGTCGAGGAGGGCGCGGACGTCCTCGGCGTGGGTGTGCGGGGCGTCGATGGGGGTGTCGCCGTAGCCGCGCAGATCGCAGCGGACGACACGGTGTCCGGCTTCGGCCAGCGTGTGGAACTGTCCGTCCCACATCCGGCGGTCGCAGACCCCGGAGTGCAGCAGGAGGACGGTGGAGGGGCCTTGTCCGGCCAGGTCATGAATGAGCGTCACCCCGTGACCCTAGGGGCGGGCGGGGCGCTTGACCACCCCTTTCTCCACCACGGCCCCGCCCCGGCGACCCCGGACTTGAACGCGTTCAAGAGGAGGTCTACAGTCATGCCTGCCAGCATTTGAACGCGTTCAAGGGAGCGTGGGGCATGGACCTCACTGTCGTCGCGTACATCGTCTACCTGCTGATCAGCGTGGCTCTGACCATCTGGGTCGCCCGCACCCTCAGCCGCAACGGAAGGGTCTTCCTCGCCGACGTGCTGCACGGGAACGAGAAGCTCGCGGAGGCCGTCAACCACCTCCTCGTCGTCGGCTTCTACCTCGTCAACTTCGGCTTCGTCGCTCTCCACCTCAGCCAGGAGGCCGCGGTCCTCGACGCCCGCGCCCTCTTCGAGGCCCTCTCCGTCAAACTCGGAGTCGTCCTCCTCGTCCTGGGCGTGATGCACCTCGGCAACGTCTACGTCCTCAACAAGATCCGCCGCCGGGGCGTCATGGAACGCGAGCAGGTGCCGCCCGTCGCCCCCCAGGGCTGGACGGCCCCCGGCAGGGGCGGCCCCTGGAACCCGCCCGCCCCGCACGCGCCCCGCGCCTGACCGGAGCCGCGCCATGACGACCCCCGTCACCCGCCCGGTCACCCCGGTCGGCCGGCTCACCGTCCTGTACGACGCCGACTGCCCGCTCTGCGTGCACCTCCGGCACTGGCTGCTGCGCCAGCGGCAGCTCGTCCCGCTCGACCTGGTCCCGGCCGGCTCGGCGCAGGCGCGGCGCATGTTCCCGGCCCTCGACCACACCGCGACGCTCCGGGAGATCACGGTGGTCGGGGACCGGGGGCAGCTCTACCGCGAGTCGGCCGCCTGGATCGTCTGCCTCTGGGCCCTGGCCGAGCACCGCCCGAAGGCCCACTGGCTCGCCACCCCGGCCGGGCAGCCCTTCGCCCGGGCCGCCGTCCTCACCGCCGCCCGGTGGCGGGAGGCCCTCAAGGGACCGGCCGGGGACGCCGGAGGGCCGGCGCCACGGGAAGCGGACCCCACCCGGAACGCCCCCGCCGGGGACGGCTGCGCAACCGGGCGCTGCGAGGCGCCCGCGCCGCCCGGCTAGGCTCGGCACCGTGAAGGACGCGAAGGAAGAGAAGAAGGCCCCCAAGAGCGAGCAGACCCGCACGCTCATCCTCGAAACCGCGCTCCGGCTGTTCCAGGAGCGCGGCTACGACCGGACGACGATGCGGGCCATCGCCCAGGAGGCCGGGGTCTCCGTGGGCAACGCCTACTACTACTTCTCCTCCAAGGAACACCTCGTCCAGGGGTTCTACGACCGGATCGCCGAGGAGCACCAGGCGGCCGTGGAACCCCTCCTGAGCGGCCCCGAGAAGGACCTCACCGCACGCATCCGAGGGGTCCTGCTCGGCTGGCTCGACATCGCGGAGCCGTACCACGAGTTCGCGGCCCAGTTCTTCAAGAACGCCGCCGACCCGCAGAGCCCGCTGAGCCCGTTCTCGCCCGAGTCGGAGGGCCCGCGCGAGGCGGCGATCGACGTGCACCGGCGGGTGATCTCCGGCGCCTCCGTCAAGCCGGATCCCGAACTGGCCGAGGCGCTCCCCCGGTTGCTGTGGCTCCAGCAGATGGGCCTGGTGCTGTTCTGGGTGTACGACCGCTCGGAGGGCGCGGCCAACAGCCGGCGCCTGGTCGAACGGCTCGCGCCCGTCACCGCCCGCGCCATCTCGCTCTCCCGCTTCCGCGTGCTGCGGCCGCTGGTCAAGGAGACCCACGAACTGCTCTCCGACTTCCTGCCGACGGCGGCCGGCATGGCGGCCTCCGGCAAGCCGAAGCGCACCGCGCCGAAACAGCGCTGACGGTCACACCGAGGCGCGGACCCGAGCCCGAGGGCCCACGGCACGCGGGCCGGGGCGGGTCAGCCCGTCAGATCCACTTCAGCTCCCACAGGCGCCAGATGCCCGTGCCGTCCGACAGGAGCTGGGAACCGGCGACCTCCTCCGTGGAGAGCACGTAGTCCCTCTTCTGCCACAGCGGGACGAGCGGGACCTCGGCGGCGACCTCCGTCTGGATGGCCTTGAAGTCGCCGGTCGCCCTGGCCCGGTCGCCGTACTGCTGCGTCGAGGCGATCAGCGCGTCGATCCGCTTGCTGGAGAAGCCGTTGTGCAGGGTGTTCGCCGTGCCGACGAGCGGCGCGGTGAAGCTGTCGGAGTCGGGGAAGTCGGGCAGCCAGCCGACCGTGTAGACGTCGTAGGCGCCCCGCGCGTACGCCTTCTGGAAGCTCTGCCAGTCCGCCTCGACCAGCTTGACCTTGAAGAGGCCGGTCTCCTCCAGCTGCTCCTTGATCGCGGCGGTCTCCTTGTCGTACGGAGTGCCCTCGCGGTAGCCGAAGGTGAACGACACCGGCGTCTCGACCCCGGCGTCCCGCAGGATCTTCCTCGCCTTGTCCGCGCTGGGCTCGGGGTTGGCGTCGTAGAAGGCGGTGTTGTGGCCGAGGAAGCCCTGCGGAATGACGGAGTACAGCGGCTCGACCGTGTCCTTGTACGTGCCGGTGGCGAGCTCCGGGCGGTCGATGACGGCGGCGATCGCCTGCCGCACCGCCTTGTTCGCCATCGGACGGCCGGGCCGGACGTTGAAGTTGAGGTTGCGGGTCTCCGGGCTCTCCGCCTCGGTGACCCGCGTGCCGTCCTTGGTGTCGAGGTCGGAGATGAAGTCCGGCGGCAGCTGCCGGTGCGTCACCTGGACCTGCTTGGCCGTCCAGGCCTCGGCCAGCTGCTCCGAGGTGCGGAAGTAGCGGACGAGGACCGTGCGGCCGGTCCTGGTGAGGGCACCCCGGTAGGCCTTGTTGGGCTCCAGGCGGGCGGACTCGCCGGGCTTGTACTCCTTGAGGACGTACGGGCCGGAGCCGTCGACCGCGAGATCCGCGCGCAGCCGGTCGGCCGGGTAGCGCTCGCGGTCGACGATGGCGCCGGCGCCGGTGGCCACCTTCAGCGGGAAGGTGGCGTCACGGCCGCTCAGGTGGAAGGTGACGGTGCGGCCCTCGGCCACGATGGTCCTCAGTGTCGGGAACAGCGGCTTCGGGCCGACGTCGGCCTTGATCCGGAGCATCCGCTCGAAGGAGTACTTGACGTCCTCGGCGGTCACCTTGCGGCCGCTGGAGAAGGTCAGGTCGTC
>NZ_JAPSIW010000009.1:0-23318 GCF_031178505.1 Streptomyces sp.
TCCAGAAGAGGACGAGTCCGGCGGCGGCTCCGCCGAGCGCGGCGAAGTTCAGGTCGCCGGTGAAGAAGACGGCGATGATCAGGATCGCGAAGAGGTCGTCGACGACGGCGAGGGTGAGGAGGAAGGCACGGAGCGCGGACGGCAGCGAGGTGCCGATCACGGCGAGGACGGCGAGCGCGAAGGCGATGTCGGTCGCGGTGGGCACGGCCCAGCCGTCGAGCGGGCCGCCGCCCGCGGTGTTGACCAGGACGTAGACGAGCGCGGGCGCGACCATGCCGCAGAGGGCGGCGATGACGGGCAGCAGAGCGGCCTTCGGGTCGCGCAGTTCACCCGCGACGAGCTCGCGCTTGAGCTCGATGCCGGCGACGAAGAAGAAGACGGCGAGGAGTCCGTCGGCGGCCCAGTGCTGGACGGACAGGTCCAGGTGGAGGGCGGCGGGGCCGAAGTGGAAGTCCCGTACGGACGCGTAGCTGTCGCCGACCGGGCTGTTGGCCCAGACGAGGGCGACGACCGCGGCGAGGAGCAGCAGCACGCCGCCGACGGTCTCCGTGCGCAGGGCGTCGGCGAGGTAGCGGCTCTCGGGGAGCGGGAGACGGCCGAGGAAGGTGCGGCCGGTGCCGCTGTCGCCGGTCCGGGTGCTGCCGCCGGGGCGGTCGTCACGGTCGTCGCGGTCGGTGGGTGAGGGCGCGGCCACGGGGGAGAACCTCCGGTCGGATGGGCAGGGCGAAGCACATGCCGACCAGACTTCCCGGCGCACCTGGGTCTTGCGTCGCGCCACGGCCGAGCGCCACCGGTCTTCCGATGGCGTCATGGGCGCGATCTTTACCTTACCTAACGAGCCCGGGGTGTGCCCGGCCAGGTTCACTTCAGGCTGATCCGCGGCTTTCGTCCCGTCGGGAGCGAGGAGGTGGTACGGGGCGCCGGGTACGCGCGGGGGCCCGCCCCGGTGGCCGTGGCCAGGACCGGGACGGGCCCCCAGGTCGCGCCGGGCTCAGTCCTCGCTGGACGCCGACGGCAGCTGGTTCTGGATGAGCGCCATCACGGAGGAGTCGGTGAGGGTGGTGACGTCACCCAGCTCCCGGTTCTCCGCCACGTCCCGCAGCAGACGCCGCATGATCTTGCCCGAGCGGGTCTTCGGCAGCTCCGCCACCGGCAGGATCCGCTTCGGCTTGGCGATCGGGCCGAGCGTGGCCCCGACGTGGTTGCGCAGCTCGGCGACCAGGTTCTCGTCCTCGCTCGCCGTGCCGCGCAGGATGACGAAGGCGACGATGGCCTGGCCGGTGGTCTCGTCGGCGGCGCCGACCACCGCCGCCTCGGCGACGGCGGGGTGGGAGACGAGCGCCGACTCGACCTCGGTGGTCGAGATGTTGTGGCCCGAGACGAGCATGACGTCGTCCACCCGGCCGAGGAGCCAGATGTCGCCGTCCTCGTCCTTCTTGGCGCCGTCGCCCGCGAAGTACTTGCCCTCGAAGCGCGACCAGTAGGTGTCGATGAAGCGCTGGTCGTCGCCCCAGATGGTGCGGAGCATCGACGGCCACGGCTCGGTGAGGACGAGGTAGCCGCCGCCCCCGTTCGGGACCTCGTTCGCCTCGTCGTCCACGACGGTCGCGGAGATGCCCGGCAGCGGACGCTGGGCGGAACCCGGCTTGGTCTCGGTGACGCCCGGCAGCGGCGAGATCATCATCGCGCCGGTCTCGGTCTGCCACCAGGTGTCCACGATCGGGGTCCGGCCGGCGCCGATGTGCTCCCGGTACCAGACCCAGGCCTCGGGGTTGATCGGCTCGCCGACCGAGCCCAGCACCCGGAGGCTGGAGAGGTCGAACTTCGCGGGGATGTCGTCGCCCCACTTCATGAACGTGCGGATCGCGGTCGGCGCCGTGTAGAGGATGGTGACGCCGTACTTCTGCACGATCTCCCAGAACCGGCCCTGGTGCGGGGTGTCCGGGGTGCCCTCGTACATGACCTGCGTCGCTCCGTTGGCGAGCGGGCCGTAGACGATGTAGGAGTGGCCGGTGACCCAGCCGATGTCGGCGGTGCACCAGTAGACGTCGGTCTCCGGCTTCAGGTCGAAGACGGCGTGGTGGGTGTAGGCGGCCTGGGTGAGGTAGCCGCCGGAGGTGTGCAGGATGCCCTTCGGCTTCCCGGTGGTGCCGGAGGTGTAGAGGATGAACAGCGGGTGCTCCGCCGGGAACGCCTCCGGGGCGTGCTCGGTGGACTGGCGGGCGACGATGTCGTCCCACCACACGTCACGGCCCTCGGTGAAGGCGGTCTCCTGGCCGGTGCGGCGGACCACGAGGACGTGCTCGACGTCGGGGCACTTGGTGAGGGCCTCGTCGATGGCGGGCTTCAGCGCGCTCGGCTTGCCGCGCCGGTAGCCACCGTCGGCGGTGACGACCAGCTTGGCGTCGGCGTCCTGGATGCGGGAGGCGACGGCGTCGGCGGAGAAGCCGCCGAAGACCACCGAGTGGGCGGCGCCGACGCGGGCGCAGGCCAGCATCGTGATGGCCGCCTCGGGGATCATCGGCAGGTAGACGGCGACCCGGTCGCCCTTGCGCACGCCCAGTTCCGTCAGGGCGTTGGCGGCCTTGGAGACCTCGTCCTTGAGCTCGGCGTAGGTGATCGCACGGCTGTCACCGGGCTCGCCCTCGAAGTGGAGGGCGACGCGGTCGCCGTGCCCGGCCTCGACGTGCCGGTCGACGCAGTTGTACGCCACGTTCAGCTCGCCGTCGGCGAACCACTTGGCGAAGGGCGGGTTCGACCAGTCGAGGATCTCGGTCGGTTCGGTGGCCCAGGTCAGGCGCTTGGCCTGCTCGGCCCAGAAGCCCAGCCTGTCCGCCGCGGCCTGCTCGTACGCCTCCGCCGTCACGTTGGCGTGCGCGGCCAGCTCGGCGGGCGGCGCGAATCGGCGTTCTTCCTTGAGCAGGTTGGCCAGGCTCTCGTTGCTCACGACATCTCCCTTTCCCAGGGCGTCCTCTGTGCGTATGTGTCCCGCGTCATAGCTCATCAGGCGGATGCCCGGGTGACAAGAGTCTCCAGCCAATTGGTTTAGACCTGTGAGCGTCCCGACGTGCGGTGGCCCCTTCGTCCCGAGCGGAGGGAGAAGGGGCCACACACTCTCACGGACGGCGGGACCGGCCGGTTCAGCCGCGCGGCGAGGTGGGTGAGGGTGAGGAAGCCCGGGGGTACGGGGCGGGCCCGTGTACGGGCGGGGGGGCGGGCCCGGGGCCCCGCGCCGCGGGGCGGGCCGGGCGGCGCCGGTTCAGGAGGCGCGGGCCGGCTCCAGGGCCGTCGGCGGGACCTGGACGAAGACGGCCTCCCCCGGCCCGGACGCGCCGCCGGACTCCGTACCGTCCGGGTCCGTGACGCCCGGATCCGTACCACTCGGCGCCGTACGACCCGGTTCCATGGCGCCCGGTCCCGTACCGCTCGTCTCCGTGAGCAGGTACGCCTGCGCCTCGCCCACGTGGAAGTACATGCCCTGCAGGGTCAGGCTGCCGTCGGCCAGGCGCCGCGCCACGGACTCGTACGCCCGCAGGTGCTCCAGCTGCTGGACCACGTTGGTCAGGCACAGTTGCTCGACCGCGTCGGCGGGCGGGCGGCCGGCGATCCGGGGCTCGACGGGATGGCGGCTCCCCATCCGCTCCAGGCTGGGCCGGCCGTGCCGCAGCCAGCGGTGCAGCGGGGACGGCGGGGCCGCATCGGCCAGGGGTTCGTCGGGCGCGGCGTTCAGGAGGGCCTGCATCGCGCCGCATCCGGAGTGGCCGCAGACGGTGATCGACTCGACCCGCAGCACGTCCACCGCGTACTCGATCGCGGCGGCCACCGAGTCGTCCCCGCTCTCCTCACCGGGGAGCGGGACGAGGTTCCCGACGTTCCGCACGGTGAAGAGGTCGCCCGGGCCACTCGCGGTGATCATGCTGGTGACCAGGCGGGAGTCGGCGCAGGTGAGGAAGAGCTGCGACGGCCGCTGCCCCTCACGGGCGAGCCGGGCGAGTTCGCCGCGGACCAGCGGGGCGGTGTTCCGCTGGAACGTGCCGATGCCCGTGGCGAGCTGATGTCGTGTCGGAGATGGCTGCGTACCCTCCGCGTCCTCCTGCTCGACCGGCGCGGGCCGTCCGCACTGGTGGTTGTGCCAGGGCGTCCAGGGGCGGCAGCAGGGCTGCGTGGCGGCGGAACCCGGCTCACCGATCCGGCCGCCGGAGCGCCCGGCCAGTTCCACGGTGCCGCCGTGCGCCTGGTGGCCGGAGATCCAGTCGTTCAGCGTCTCGTAGGCGGCGTGGTCCATGAAGGAGCCGTCGAGCTCCACCACCACGTCGGAACCGGCCGGGACCTGGTGCAGCGCCCGGCTCAACCGGGGAACGGCCAGGAAGGTCAACTGGCCGCGAACCCGGAGGAGCTGGTGCCCGTCCCGCTCCTCGCGCGTGATGCGGGTCCGGGCGAGGCGGTGCAGGGAGACGGCGACCGCCACGGCGATGCCGAGGGCCACGCCCTCCAGGATGCCGACGAGGACGACGCCGGTCAGCGTCACCGCGTACACGACCACCTCGCGGTGCCGGGTGACCGTGCGGATGTGCGTGATGCTCACCATCTGCACCCCGACCACCATGACCAGGGCGGCGAGGGCGGGCAGCGGGATCAGGTCGATCAGCGGAACGAGCAGGAGGGAGGCGAGCACCACCCACAGGCCGTGGAGCATGGTGGAGGCCCGGCTGACCGCGCCCGCCGAGACGTTGGCCACGCTGCGGACCGCGACCCCGGCCACCGGCAGGCCCCCGAGGGCGCCGGAGACGATGTTGGCCGCGCCCTGGCCGCGGAGTTCGCGGTCGAGGTCCGAACGGGGGATGCCCCGCCCGCGGTCCTCGCGGGCGGCGATCAGCTTGTCGACCGCGACCGCCGACAGCAGCGACTGCACGCTGGTGACCAGGGTGATGGTGAGCACACCGGCCGCGATCCCGAGGACCGGGCCCTCGGGCAGGCCGGGCAGGGCGTGGCTGCTCCAGGACGGCAGGTCGACGCGGGGGACGGCGAGTCCGGCCACGACCGCGACGGCCGTCGCGCCGGCCACGGAGACCAGGGCGGCCGGGACGACCCGGACGCGGCGGCCGATCCGGCCGGGCAGCCGGGGCCAGGCCAGCAGGACCGCCACCGTGAGGGCGCTGATGACGAGGGCCGCCGCGTCGGCGTCCGCCAACTGGGCGGGCAGACCGGTCGCGTTGGCGACGGTGGAGCTCTGCGGGGTGCCGCCCAGGACGATGTGGAGCTGGGCGAGGGCGATCGTGACGCCGATGCCGCCGAGCATGCCGTGCACGATCGCCGGTGAGACGGCGAGCGCGGACCTGGCCACGCGCAGGGCGGAGAGGGCGAGTTGGCTCAGTCCGGCGAGGACCGTGATGGCGCAGGTGGTGCGCCAGCCGTACCGCTGGATGAGTTCGGCGGTGACGACGGTGAGGCCGGCGGCGGGGCCGCTGACCTGGAGCGGTGCGCCGCCGAACCGGCCGGCGACGATGCCTCCCACGGCGGCGGCGACGAGGCCCGCCTGGAGCGGGGCTCCGGTGGCCAGCGCGATGCCGAGGGAGAGCGGCAGGGCGATGAGGAAGACGGCCACCGACGCGGAGACGTCGGCGCCGGCGACACGGAAGCGGCGCGGTCCGCCCGGTGGGCTGTGGGGCCGCTGGACTTCCGGGCGGGTCGTGGTGCGGGCAGGGGTGCAGAGGGTCATTCCCGTCTCCTCCGGGGCAGCGCTCTCGCGGCTCGTACGGGGTGTTGCGGCGGGATCATCCGTGCGGGTCCTCCCGACGGAGGATCAACGCTGGGTAATGGAATCGTAATGGAGAGTAAAGACAGGGGTGGGATCTTCAGGGCAAATAGGGCAATGGTTCACCTGTTTCGGTGAACCGGTATGACTTCACCGCTTGTCGTTTCATCTCTCCGGTCGTCGTGGTGCGACGTTGACGCCGCTCGCAACAGGGGCTCCGTGCCCCGAGGCTCAGAGGAGAGGTGGGCGGATGTCAGCCGCCGGAAGAAGGTCTACAGCCCGAAGGACCCCTGCCCGATGGACGGCTGCCGGACGGACGGCCGCCGCACGGACGACTGCCGGGGACGCGCCCGTCGCCACAGCCGCGACCACGGTCCACCGGACCGCGGTCCGGCGCAGGGCGCTGGCCGCCGGCGCCCTCGCCGCCGCACTGGTCACCGGACTCGCCGGCTGCTCGGGCTCCGGCGACACCGGCGCCGGGCCCGCCCAGGGCGGCGCCGGCACCAAGAAGGGCCCGGCCCCCGCCCCGCAGAGCCCGGTGCGACTGATCGGCGACGGATCCACCGCCCACACCGGCGCGCAGCCCCACCAGCCGGCGTGGCGGAAGCTCAAGCCCGGCGAGGCCCCGCCGCAGTTCGTGGTCTTCTCCTGGGACGGGGCGGGCGAGGACAGCCAGAAACTCTTCTCCCACTTCCGCAAGGTCGGGAAGAAGTACGACGCCACCATGACGTACTTCCTGAGCGGCGTGTACCTGCTGCCCGAGGAGAAGCGGGCCCTCTACGAACCGCCCCGGCACGCCAGCGGCCGCTCCGACATCGGCTTCAACGACGTCGAGGGCATCCGCGCCACCGTCCGCGAGCTCCGCGGGGCCTGGCTCGAAGGCAACGAGATCGGCACCCACTTCAACGGCCACTTCTGCGGCAAGGAGGGCGGTGTCGGCACCTGGTCGGTGGAGGAGTGGAAGAGCGAGATCAACCAGGCCAAATCCTTCGTCAAGAACTGGAAGACGAACGCCGGTCTGCGCGCCGAGCAGCCGCTCCCCTTCGACTACGACAAGGAACTCGTCGGTGCCCGCACCCCCTGCCTGGAGGGCCGGGAGAACTTCGTCCGGGCCGCGGCGCAGATGGGCTTCCGGTACGACACGAGCGGCGTCAACGACCAGATCTGGCCCGAGAAGGAGCAGGGCCTGTGGGACCTCTCCATGCATCTCGTGCCGGTGCCGGGCCGCGCCTTCCAGACCTTGTCCATGGACTACAACTTCCTGGTCAACCAGTCCCCCGGGACGACCCAGGGCGACCCCTCCATGCATCGGTACTGGGGCGACCAGATGCGCGACGGCCTCGTGCAGGCCTTCGAGCGCTCGTACCGGGGCAACCGGGCGCCGGTGATCATCGGCAACCACTTCGAGTCCTGGAACGGCGGCACGTACATGCGGGCCATCGAGGAGACCATCGCCACCGTGTGCGTGCAGAAGGACGTCGAGTGCGTCTCCTTCCGCCAGCTCGCGGACTGGCTGGACGCCCAGGACCCCGCGGTCATCGCCAAGATGCGGACGCTGAAGGTGGGTGAGGCCCCGCCCGGCGGCTGGAAGGCCTTCCTCGCCCCGCAGCCGGCGGCCCCCGCCGCCCCGGCGGCTCCCGCGGGCGCCCCTGCCGCCCCTGCGGCCGTCCGCCCCTGACTGATCCGCGACGAGCGGGGCCCGGCTCCGGGCCCCGCTCGGCACCGCGTCAGCTGGGCTGCGGAACGGCCAGGCGCTCGTCGAGGACGAAGCCGGGGTCGACCTGGGCCGCCAGGTCGGCCCCGGTCTTCGCGTTGCCCCAGCTCTCGGCGTTGCGCAGGTGGAAGTGGACCATCTGGCTCGTGTACCGCTTCCAGTCCCGGTGGGCGTACGAGGCGTCCGCCGTCTCGCGCAGGGTCCGCAGGGCCGCCCGGTTCTCGGCCTCCAGGTGCGCGAACAGCGGCGGCCGGCCCTTTTCCATGGCCCGCACCCAGTCCGAGTGGCCCACCGTGACCAGCAGGTCGTCGCCGACCTCCTGGCGCAGGAAGTCGACGTCGTCGGCGCTCTGCACCTTGTTGCCGACGACCTTCAGGGCGACGCCGAAGTCCCGCGCGTACTCCTTGTACTGGCGGTACACGGACACGCCCTTCCGGGTCGGCTCGGCCACCAGGAAGGTCATGTCGAACCGGGTGAACATGCCGGAGGCGAAGGAGTCCGAGCCCGCCGTCATGTCGACGACCACGTACTCGTCGGGCCCGTCCACCAGGTGGTTCAGGCACAGCTCCACCGCGCCGACCTTCGAGTGGTAGCAGGCCACCCCGAGGTCCGACTCCGTGAACGGTCCGGTCGCCATCAGCCGGATCTCGCCGTCGTCGAGCCGTACGGGACGGGCGCAGGCCTCGTAGACGGGGTTGTCCTCGCGGACCCGCAGCAGGCGCGAACCCTCCCCGGGCGGAGTCGTCTTGATCATCGTGTCGGCGGAGACGATCCGCGGGTTGGACCCCCTCAGGTACTCCTTGATGAGGGGCAGATGGGCGCCCATCGCGGGCAGTGCGGCCGCTTCCGCCTCGGAGAGGCCGAGCGCGGCGCCCAGGTGCTGGTTGATGTCGGCGTCGACGGCGACGACCGGGGAGGCAGAGGCGGCGAGATGGCGGATGAAGAGGGAGGACAGTGTCGTCTTGCCACTGCCGCCCTTCCCGACGAAAGCGATCTTCATGTTCACCTAGGGTAGCGGTACGACTGCGGGCGGTGGCCGGAGTGCGTGAAGAAGACCACTCCTTCGTGGGGCGGGGCGGTCGGGCGCGTAGCCTCCCTACTTATGAGTACGCACGCCTCTGACCCCTTGGCCGCGCTCGGCTCCCTGCCCGGTGTCGCCGACGCGGTGGACTCCGTACGCAAGGCCGTCGACCGGGTCTACGGCCACCGTGTGATGCGGCGCCGCAGCAACGAGATCTCCTCCGAGGCGGCGCTGCGCGGGGCGCGCGGCTCGGCCGCCCTGTCGGGAGCCGACTGGGCGCTGGAGGAGGTCCGGCGGCGGACCGACTTCAGCGCCGACCCGGAGGCCCGCACGGTCGGTGCCGCGCTCCGGCTGAGCGCCGAGGCGGGGCAGCTCCTCTCCATCTGGCGCCAGTCGCCGCTGCGGGTGCTCGCCCGTCTCCACCTGGTCGCGGCGGGCGAACAGCTCGACTCGGTGGGCCGCCCCCGGCTGGTCGGCGAAGCGGTCGACGAGCCGCTCGTCGAGGCCCCGCTGCCGGCGCCCTCCGAGGTCGCGGCCCGGCTCGACGGCCTCGCGGAACTGATCGTGGCGGGCGGCGACGCGCCCGCCCTGGTGACCTCGGCCGTGGTGCACGGCGAGCTGCTCGCGCTGCGGCCGTTCACCTCGCACAACGGGCTCGTCGCGCGGGCGGCGGAGCGGATCGTCCTGGTCGGCAGCGGTCTCGACCCGAAGGCGATCTGCCCGGCCGAGGTCGGCCACGCGGAGCAGGGCCGGGCGGCGTACCTGGCCGCGTTCGAGGGGTATCTCTCGGGGACTCCCGAGGGCGTCGGTGCCTGGATCGCGCACTGCGGCCGCTCGGTGGAGCTGGGGGTCCGTGAGTCGACGGCGGTCTGCGAGGCGCTTCAGCGCGGCGCCGCCTGACGGCCCCCCGACAAGGGTTGCGGCGGTACCGAGGAGCGGTACCGCCGCTGGCACGTCCACCCAGTTACCAAGCGTCCTCGATATGTGCCCATCAGGCGGGGAACTTTGCCCTTCGCCTGGTGCGGCTGGCCCGTAATCGACGGGTCGACGTCGCGTGGGTGCCAGGTTTCCGTGCTCAGGTCCGTGGGGCCTTCATGCTCAACAGGTGATCCTCTCGGATGTCCTAGGTCTCGCGGGCCTGATTCCTTTCTACTCCTGTCCCGGTGGAAGCGAAAGTGCTGACTCCACTTCTTTGCCCCAGGCCTTCAGGGGGCTCATTCCAGGGGCCTGCCCGGGGGCGTGCCGGGTCGGGCGGGCGTCGGCGGAGGGGTGTCGGGCGGATGCCGGGCGGAGGGGCGACGGTGGACGGGTGCCCGCTCGCCCGGCCGCCGGTGAAAGCCGGCGCTGCCCCCGGCCGTGCCGTCGGGGGCGGCGGCAGGCGGGACAGCCGGACGGTCCGCTCCTTGCGGTGATCGCGCGTCGGAGACCGGCCGGGCCTCCGGCGCGCGTGCGGTGTCAGGAGGTGACGAGCGCCGCCGCCTGGCGACGGCGCGAGGCGTACCAGACGATCCCGGCCGTGGCCGCCGCCGCGCCGACCGCCGCCGCGGCGACCAGAGCCGGACGGGGAGGCATCCGGAACGCGGGCAACCGCTGCTTGAGCCGTACCGGCTTCTCGAAGGCGAGCACCGGCCACTCCCGGGCGGCCGCCTCCCGGCGCAGGGTCCGGTCGGGGTTGACCGCGTACGGGTGCCCCACCGCCTCGAGCATCGGGATGTCGGTCGCGGAGTCGCTGTACGCGTAACAGCGGGACAGGTCGTATCCCTCCGACTCCGCGAGCTCCCGGACGGCCTCCGCCTTCGTCGGGCCGTAGGCGTAGTACTCCACCTCGCCGGTGAAGCAGCCGTCCTCGCCGACCACCATGCGGGTGGCGACGACCCGGTCGGCGCCCAGCATCTCGCCGATCGGCTCGACCACCTCCGCGCCCGAGGTGGAGACGATCACGACATCGCGCCCCGCGGCGTGATGTTCCTCGATGAGGGAGGCCGCCTCGTCGTAGATGATCGGGTCGATCAGATCGTGCAGGGTCTCGGCGACGAGCTCTTTGACCTGTGCGACGTTCCATCCTTTGCAGAGCGCGGAAAGATATTCGCGCATCCGCTCCATCTGGTCGTGATCGGCTCCGCCCGCGAGGAAGACGAACTGGATGTACGCCGTCCGCAGGGCGGCGCGGCGGCTGATCAGTCCGCCCCGGTAGAAGGACTTGCTGAAGGTCAGCGTCGATGACTTCGCAATGACCGTCTTGTCCAGGTCAAAGAAGGCGGCTGTGCGCGGCAAGGAGTGGTTTTCCACAAGCCCGAGCATAGGTGCCCGCCATTCGGCGTACCCTCCTGCGTGTGGGTTTGCCTGAGAAGGCTCTCGGGTACACCATGGAAGTCACGGATCGTTCGCGACCGTGCTAACCCGGACCGGCTCCTCCCCCCCCGAGTCGGCCGGAGAGACGACCCCCGCTCTCCCCCCCGGCGGGGGTCGTCGCATGTCCGGAGCCGTTTTGGCGCTCGTTTTCATCCTCTTCTCCCTTCGCTCGCGCGGATGCCCGTTGCCCGCTCCCGCAGCAGCCGCACCCTTCGATCGCTACACACAGTAATCGTCGGGTCGCGTTCCGGGCAGCCCCCGAAGGGGTGGTCGAGATATTCACAGGCCTGGGGTTATCCACAGTTTTTTGGTGGGATCGGGAAGATTTTCCGGAGGGCCCCATGGTGATTCCGGCCGCGAAGTTCGCGGCGTCGGGAATCACCTGAGGGGTGTCGCGTCATGGAACGGACCAGGGCAGAGACGGCGGGTACCGCCGCGTCGAGCGCGGTCGCGGAGAGCCGGGAAGAGGCACGCGGGACCGGGCCGCTGATCGTCACGGAGGACCTCGAGCTCCTCGATGACCTGTTGCGGCTGTGCGCGGCCGCCGGAGCGGATCCCGAGGTGCACCACGGGGTGCCGGAGCGCAGGGCGGACTGGACCGACCCGCCGCTCGTCCTGATCGGCGAGGACGCGGCGGTCCGCTGTCGGGGCGCGGTGCGCCGGCCCGGCGTCGTCCTCGTAGGCCGTCGGCCGGACGAGCCGGTGGTGTGGCGGCTGGCCGTCGAGATCGGGGCCGACAGCGTCCTGCGGCTTCCGGAGGCCGAGAACGTTCTCGTGGACCGCATCGCGGACGCCGCCGAGGGCGTGGGCCGGCAGGCGCTGACCGTCGGGGTCGTCGGCGGGCGCGGCGGTGCCGGGGCGTCCACCCTCGCCTGCGGTCTCGCGCTCGCCGCCGCCCGCACCGGCCGCCGCACCCTGCTCGTGGACGCCGACCCGCTCGGCGGAGGGCTCGACGTACTGCTCGGCGGCGAGCGGGAGGAGGGCCGCAGGTGGCCCGACTTCGCCGCCTCGAAGGGGCGCCTGGCCGGCGGCGCCCTGGAGGAGTCGCTTCCCGCGGTCCGCGGGGTCCGGGTGCTCAGCTGGGGCCGGGAGCCGGCCGCCGCCGTGACGCCCGAGGCCGTACGGTCCGTCCTCGCAGCGGCCCGGCGGCGCGGTGGAGTCGTCGTGGTCGACCTGCCACGCGGCGCCGACGAGGCCACCGCCGAGGCACTGGCCCAGCTCGACCTCGGCCTGCTGGTCGTCCCGGGCGAGTTGCGGGCCGTCGCCGCCGCGCACCGGGTGGCGTCGACCCTCCGCGCCGTCGTCCGCGACCTGCGGGCCGTGGTCCGCGGCCCGTACGCGGCGGGACTCGACGACCGGTGGGTCGCGGAGGCCCTGCGGCTGCCGCTCGCCGGAGAACTCCCCTACGACCCGGGAGTGGTGGCGGACCAGGATGTGGGCGCGCCGCCCGGCGCCGAGCCACGCGGGCCCCTCGCCCGGTTCTGCTCGGCCTTCTGGGACCGGGCGCTCACCCCCGGCGGTGCGCGATGACCGGGGCGGCCGGGCCCACCGGCGGAGGCCAGGGCGGTGGAGCGGGCCTGTTGGACGCCGTGCGGCAACGGCTCGCGGCGAGTGGCGCGGAACCCACACCGGCCCGTGTGGCGGCGGCGCTCCGGGCACAGGGCCGGCTTCTCGGGGACGCGGAAGTGCTCGGCGCCGCCGAACAGTTACGTCGGGAGCTCATCGGCACGGGTCCGCTGGAACCGCTGCTCGCCGACCCCCGGGTCACCGACGTCCTGGTCTCGGCGCCCGACCGGGTCTGGGTGGACCGGGGTGCCGGGCTCGAACGGGCGCCGGTGTCCTTCCCCGACGCCGGGGCCGTCCGCAGGCTCGCCCAGCGGCTGGCGGCCGTCGCCGGGCGCAGGCTCGACGACGCCCGGCCCTGGGTGGACGCGCGGCTGCCCGACGGGACGCGCATGCACGCGGTGCTGCCTCCCGTCGCGGTGGGTTCGACCTGCCTCTCGCTGCGGGTGATGCGGCCCCGCGCCTTCTCCCTGGAGGAGCTGGTCGAGGCGGGCACCGTGCCGCCCGGTGGCGCCGCGATTCTCCGCGCCTTGATCGAAGCGCGCGTGTCGTACCTGGTCAGCGGTGGTACGGGCACCGGCAAGACCACACTGCTCGCCACCTTGCTCGGCCTGGTGGGCGAGCGGGAGCGGATCGTGCTCGCCGAGGACTCCGCCGAGCTGCGGCCCGACCACCCGCATGTGGTCCGCCTGGAGGCGCGGCCGGCGAACCAGGAGGGCGCGGGCCTCGTCACCCTGCGGGACCTGGTCCGGCAGGCGCTGCGGATGCGGCCCGACCGGCTGGTGGTCGGCGAGGTCCGTGGCGGAGAGGCCGTCGACCTGCTCGCCGCCCTCAACACCGGCCACGAGGGCGGCTGCGGAACGCTCCACGCCAACACGGCGGCGGACGTACCGGCCCGCCTGGAGGCCCTCGGTACGGCCGCCGGGCTCGACCGGGCCGCTCTGCACAGCCAGTTGGGGGCCGGGCTGTCGGCCGTCCTGCACCTCGTACGGGACCGGGACGGGCGGCGGCGGATGGCCGAGGTCCACGTCCTGGAACGGGACCGTGAGGGGCTCGTACGCACGGTGCCCGCGCTGCGGTGGACCGCGACCGGGTTCGCGCGCGAGCGGGGCTGGACGCGGCTGAGCGCGCTGATCGGAGGGGCGGGTGATGACCGTGACGACCGGTGAGGCGGCCGGAGCGGGGCTGACCACGGTGGCGGCCCTCTGCGCGGCGCTCGTCCTGTGGTGGGAGGTGGAGCGGCGGCGCGGACTGCGCAGACTGCGCGGGGTGCTGACCCTCGCCACGCCCGGGCCGCCGGCCCGGGGGAGGGGCGCGCCGTGGGCGGCTGCCCTGCGGGCCTGGGGCCGGGTGCCCGAGCGCCGAGCGTGGTGGTGCCTTCCCGTGGCCGTGGCCCTCGCCGTCCTCGGCGCGTCACCGCTTCCGCTGCTGCTCGGGGCCTTGGCCGTGCCGCTGTTGCGCCGACGCCTGAGGACGGCCGCGCTCCGCAGGGAGGAGGAGGCTCGGGCGAGGCGCGTGGTGGACCTGTGCGCCGTGGCGGCGGGCGAGCTGAGGGCCGGGTGGCAGCCGGTGCGGGCGCTGGAGTTCGCGGCCCGGCAGTCCGGCGCCCTCGGCGACCACGAGTCCGGCGTCCTGGCGGCGGCCCGGTTCGGTGGTGACGTGCCGGAGGCGCTGCGCGGCGCGGCCCGCGCGGACGGCGCGGGAGGGCTCGTGGGCCTCGCCGCCTGCTGGCAGGTGGCCGTGGACGGCGGCGCCGGGCTCGCCGCCGGCCTGGACCGGCTGGAGGGAGCGCTCCGCGACCACCACGAGCAACGCGAGCGACTGCGGTCCGAACTCGCCGGGGCCTGGGCCACCGTGGCGGTCCTGGCGGTCCTCCCGGCGGCGGGGCTGGCCCTGGGCACCGCACTGGGCGCCGACCCCCTGCGGGTGCTGCTCCACACACCGGCCGGGCTGGCCTGCCTCGCCGTGGGCGGCGCCCTGGAAGCGGCCGGCCTCTGGTGGGCCGCACGGATCGTCCGGGGAGGTGAGCGGCCGTGACACCGGAGATCACCCGGGCCGGGGTGTCGGCCGTGCTGCTCCTCCTGGTCGGGGAGGCCCTGTACGGGATGGCCCGCGAGCGGCGGGGGCGCCACGGGCGGCGGCGGCTCGGGTCGCTGCTCGGCGCACCGGTGGAGCGGCTGCGGCGCCCGGCGAGGACCCGGCGGCCGCGAGCGCCTTCGTGGGCGGGGGAAGGAGCGGTGGCGTTCCTGGCCGCGGCGGGCGGATGGGCGCTGGCGGGGCCCCTCGCCGCCCTCGTCGCCACCGGGCTGGCCCTGGGTGTGGCGCGGCTGCGCCGGGCGGGACGCCGCAGGGCGCGCGCGGCGGCGGCCGACGAGGAGACGGCCCGCCACCTTCCGCTGGCCGCCGACCTG
Organism: Streptomyces sp.; assembly: GCF_031178505.1. Lineage (GTDB taxonomy): Bacteria > Actinomycetota > Actinomycetes > Streptomycetales > Streptomycetaceae > Streptomyces > Streptomyces gulbargensis. The sequence goes on from NZ_JAPSIW010000009.1 coordinate 14,817, forward strand.
TTGGCGGCGTGCGCGGCGGCGGGAGCGGGACCGGCCGAGGCGGCCCTGGCCGTGGGGCGGTCGATGGGCGGTCCGCTGGGCGAACGCCTGACCAGGACCGCCGCCGAACTCCGCCTCGGGGGTGAGCCGGCCGAGGTGTGGCGGAGGTTCGGCGCCGTACCGGGCGCCGAGGGTCTCGCCCGCTGCATGGAGCGGGCGGGGGCGTCGGGAGCGCCCGCCGCGGAGGCCGTCGCCCGGCACGCGGCCGGCCTCCGGGCAGCCCGGGCCCGTACGGCCGCTGCCCGGGCGCGCCGGGCCCAGGTGCTGATCAGCGCGCCCGTGGGGCTCTGTTTCCTCCCCGCCTTCCTCGCGGTGGGAGTGGCCCCGGTGGTGATCGGCCTGGCGACGGAGCTGATGGCGCGGTGACCACGACGCCACGACGTACGCGACACGACGACGAGCCGCGCGGACCACGCGACCGCACGGCACACGACGAGCACGACACGACAGAACACGACGGACAAGGAGAGCGGGATGACGAACGGCATGAAGGCACGGGTACGGCAGAGGGCGCGGGGATGGTGGCGCGCCCGGCGGGCGGCGGTGCGGTCCGATGCCGGTATGACCACGTCCGAGTACGCGATGGGGACGATCGCGGCCGCGGGGTTCGCCGCCGTGCTGTACAAGATCGTCACCAGCGGGGGAGTGTCCGGTGCCCTGGAATCGGTGATCGGGAAGGCGCTCGATGCGCCGTTCTGACCGGGGCTTCGTGACCGTCGAAGCGGCGCTGGTCCTGCCGGTGCTGGCCCTCTTCACGGTGGCCCTCCTGTGGGGCCTGGCGGCGGCCGCCGCGCAGATCCGGTGCGTGGACGCGGCCCGTGCGGGGGCACGGGCGGTGGCCCGCTCGGAGCCGGTGGCCTCCGCCGAGGAGGCGGCACGGGCCGCCGCTCCCGAGGGCGCCCGGGTCACGGTCACCCGTGCGGGTGAACTGTGGCGGGTGACGGTGGAGGCGGCGGCCCCCGGGCCGGGCGGGATGGGGCTCACCCTCCGCGCCGGCGCGGCGGCGCTCGCCGAGGACGCGCCGTACGGAGGCCCGTCGTGAGGGCGCGCCGGGGCGACCGGGGTTCGGCGACGGTGTGGACGGCGTTCGCGGCCTGTGCGCTGTGCCTCGTGTTCGGGGCGGTGCTCGTGCTCGGGCAGGCGGTCACCGCGCGGCACCGGGCGGGGGCCGCCGCCGATCTGGCCGCCCTCGCCGCGGCCGACCGGGCCCTGTGGGGCGAGGCGGAGGCCTGCGCGGTGGCCGACCGGGTCGCCGAGGCCCAGGGCGCCGGGCTGGTGCGGTGCCAGGTGCGGGGCGAGGTCGCGGAGGTGACCGCCCGGGTGGCGGGCGGACCCTACGCGCCCGAGGTCAGGTCCCGCGCGGGTCCCGCCGGCCCTCCCCCGGGACTCCCGGCTCCACCGGGGACGGGGGTTTCGGGCCCTCCTCCGGCCGGGTCGCCGGAGGGTCCTGCGGGGCCGCGCGGAGAAGTTCCGTGAGGAGGCGGACGGCGCCCCGTTTGTGGAGCGGGTCGTTGCCGTTGCCGCACTTGGGGGACTGGATGCAGGAGGGGCAGCCGGCCTCGCACTCGCAGGCGGCGATGGCCTCACGGGTGGCGGTGAGCCAGGCGCGGGCGGTGTGGAAGGCCCGCTCCGCGAAGCCCGCGCCGCCCGGGTGCCCGTCGTACACGAAGACGGTGGGCAGCAGCGTGTCCGGGTGGAGCGGCACCGAGACCCCACCGATGTCCCAGCGGTCGCAGGTGGCGAACAGCGGCAGCATGCCGATGGAGGCGTGCTCGGCGGCGTGCAGGGCGCCCCCGAGGATCTCCGGGGTGATCCGGGCGGCGTCGAGCTGGTCCTCGGTGACCGTCCACCACACGGCCCGGGTGCGCAGGGTGCGGGGCGGCAGGTCGAGTTTGGTCTCGCCGAGCACCTCGCCGGTGATCAGACGGCGCCGCAGGAAGGAGACGACCTGGTGGGTGACTTCGACGGAGCCGTAGCAGAGCCGGCCGTCCCCCCACGGGACCTCGGTGTCGGTCTCCAGGACGGTGAGGGAGGTGGTGTCACGGGCGGTGGTGGAGTACGGCGGGGCGGCCTCCTCGACGAGGGCGACGGAGTCCCTGAGGTCGAGCTCCCGCACCAGGTAGGTGCGGCCCTGGTGGAGGTGGACGGCGCCCTCGTGGACGGCGGCGTGCGAGGCGGCCTCGTCGACCGTCCCCAGGAGCCGGCCCGTGCCGGCCTCCACGATCCGTACCGGGCTGCCGCCGCCGCCCCGGATGTCGGTGAGGTCGGCGGCCCGCTCGCGGCGGGTCCAGTACCAGCCCGCGGACCGGCGGCGCAGCAGCCCGGCGGACTCCAGCTGGGGGAGCAGCCCGGGCACGGCGGGCCCGAAGAGGGCGAGGTCGGCTTCGGTCAGCGGCAGCTCTGCGGCCGCCGCGCACAGATGGGGGGCGAGGACGTAGGGGTTGTCGGGGTCCAGGACGGTCGACTCGACCGGCTGGTCGAAGATCGCCTCCGGGTGGTGGACCAGGAAGGTGTCCAGCGGGTCGTCCCGGGCCACGAGGATCGCGAGCGCGCCCTCGCCCGAACGGCCGGCCCGGCCCGCCTGCTGCCACAGGGAGGCCCGGGTGCCGGGGTAGCCGGCGATCAGGACGGCGTCGAGGCCGGACACGTCCACGCCCAGTTCCAGGGCGGTCGTGGCGGCCAGGCCGAGGAGCTCGCCGGAGTGCAGGGCCTGCTCCAGGGCGCGCCGTTCCTCGGGCAGGTAGCCGCCCCGGTAGGCGGCGACGCGCCGGGCCAGGGCGCGGTCGGTCTCGGCGAGCCGCTCCTGGGCGATCACCGAGATCAGCTCGGCGCCGCGCCGGGAGCGGACGAAGGCGACCGTGCGGACCCGCTGGCGGGTCAGGTCGGTCAGCAGGTCGGCGGTCTCGGCCGTGGCCGTGCGCCGGACCGGCGCGCCGCGCTCGCCGCGCAGCTCGGTGAGCGGCGGCTCCCACAGGGCGAAGACCAGTTCGCCGCGCGGGGAGGCGTCGTCGGCGACCTCCACGACGTCCAGGCCGGTGAGCCGGTGGGCGGCGCGCGCGGGGTCGGCGGAGGTGGCGGAGGCGAGGAGGAAGACCGGCTCGGAGCCGTACCGGGCGCAGACCCGGCGCAGCCGCCGCAGGACCTGGGCGACGTGCGAGCCGAAGACGCCCCGGTAGGTGTGGCACTCGTCGATCACCACGTAGCGCAGGGCGCGCAGGAAGGAGGCCCACCGGGGGTGGGAGGGCAGTATGCCCCGGTGCAGCATGTCGGGGTTGGTGAGCACGTGGTTGGCGTACTGCCGGACCCACTCGCGTTCCTCCACCGGTGTGTCCCCGTCGTAGACGGCGGGGCGGATCCGGTTGCCGAGCGGGGCGGCCAGCTCCTTCACGGCGCGCCGCTGGTCGGCGGCGAGGGCCTTGGTGGGGGACAGGTAGAGGGAGGTCGCCCCGCGTCCGTTGGGGGCTTCCGAACCGTCCAGGAGGGTGGAGAGGACCGGGGCGAGATAGGCCAGGGACTTCCCCGAGGCGGTTCCCGTGGCGATCACCACGGAGCGGCCGTCCAGGGCGTGCTCGGCGGCCTCCGCCTGATGGGCCCACGGATGGCCGATACCGGCCTGTTGAATCGCGGCGATCACCTCGGGCCGGATCCGGTCCGGCCAGACGGCATGCCGGCCCTCCCGGGCGGGCATGTGCTCCGTATGAGTGATGCGCGAGGCCCGGCTCTCCCCCGAGGAGAGACGGCCGAGGACCGTGCCGGGGGAGGGTCGCTTGCCCGTGTCCCCGGCGGGACGACTGGGGCGGTGATTCTTGGCCATCGGCACCGAGTGTGTCACTGCCATGACGGACAATGCCTCCAAGGCGTCGTGCATGGCTGCTGGTAAGTGATTGAATGCCATCGCGGCTGGCGATCAGTCCCCTGGCTCCGACCGGGAGACACGAGGGGGCGATCGCCCGATAGCAAGGTGCTGGAGGATCCGTGGACCTGTCCCTGTCGACTCGCACTGTGACCGGCGTTGGTGGCGACCGTACGGTCGTCGAGGTCGGTGGCGAGATTGATGTGTATACCGCGCCCAAGCTGCGCGAGCAGTTGGTCGAGTTGGTGAACGACGGCAGCTACCACCTGGTCGTCGACATGGAGGGCGTGGACTTCCTCGACTCCACCGGCCTCGGTGTGCTCGTCGGCGGCCTGAAGCGCGTCCGCGCGCACGAGGGGTCGCTGCGCCTGGTCTGCAACCAGGAGCGCATTCTGAAGATTTTCCGGATCACGGGTCTCACCAAGGTGTTCCCGATCCACACCTCGGTCGACGAGGCCGTCAACGCGGTCGACTGACCGGGGGTATCCCATGGCCACCGTTGAACTCCGCTTCAGCGCCCAGCCCGAGCACGTCCGTACGGCCCGCCTGGTGGCCGCCGCGGTCGCCCGCCGGGCCGGGGTGAACGAGGCGGTCCTCGACGAGGTGCGGCTCGCCGTCGGTGAGGCCTGTTCCCGAGCGGTCGGTCTGCACCGGAGCAACGGCGTCACCACGCCCATCCGGGTCGTGCTGACCGAGGAGGAGAAGGCGTTCTCCATCGAGGTCGGCGACGAGGTGCCGGGTGCGGGGGTGGCGGCGGCCGATGCCGTCGGTGTGCCCGGCGCGCGCTCCGCGGCCCCGGCCGAGGACTTCGACGACGCGGACGGCGAGGACGAGATGGGGCTCGCGGTCATCCGCGGTCTCGTCGACGACGTCGAGGTGTCCGCCGGCGCGGACGGCGGCACCATCCGGATGAGCTGGCCGACGAGCCCGGCGGACATCCTGTCCTGACGAGCCCGACGCGACGCGTCGCCGCCGCGGGCCGCCCCGCCCGAGCGGCCGTCCCGTCGAGCGCGTGAAGAGGCCCTGCGCGCAGGGCCTCTTTCGCATGCCGCCGCAGGGGACGAGCCCTTCCCGCCCCCGTCGTCCGGCGGGATGGAGCTCGGGCGGCCGACTCCCGGCCCGCCCAGGCCCCCCTGCGCCCCCGCCGCATGCCGGGCTGCGCACAGCCCGAGCCCGCTCCCGCCCCGGCCCCGCCCCGTTGGTGCATCCGCGCGGAGCCGGTGGAAGATCCCCGTACGGTGGGGTATGTCTCCCTATGATCCGTCCCCATGCACCCCACCTCTCTCGCCGCGGCGGTCCTCACGAGTGGGAACCGGACGATCGTGGTCGTCGTCGCGGCCGTCGCCCTCGCCGCGCTGGTCGTCGCGCAGCTGCTCGTCCGACAGGTTCTCGCCGCCGGGCAGGGGACCGCGAAGATGCGGGAGATCGCCGCGGCCGTGCAGGAAGGAGCGAACGCCTATCTCGCGCGGCAGCTCCGTACGGTCGGAGTCTTCGCCGTCGTGGTGTTCTTCCTGCTGATGCTGCTGCCCGCCGACAGCTGGGCGGAGCGGGCCGGGCGGTCGTTGTTCTTCCTGGTCGGCGCCTTGTTCTCGGCGGTCACCGGCTATGTGGGCATGCGGCTCGCCGTACGGGCGAACGTGCGGGTCGCCGCGGCGGCGCGGGAGGCCACCCCGGGGCCGGGGGAGCCGGCGAAGAAGCTCTCGGAGGTCTCCCACCGGGCCATGAGGATCGCGTTCCGGACGGGCGGGGTCGTCGGCATGTTCACCGTCGGCCTCGGGCTGCTCGGCGCCGCGACCGTCGTGCTCGTCTACGCGGCCGACGCGCCGAAGGTCCTGGAGGGCTTCGGCCTCGGCGCCGCGCTCATCGCCATGTTCATGAGGGTCGGCGGCGGGATCTTCACCAAGGCCGCCGACGTCGGCGCGGACCTGGTCGGCAAGGTGGAGCAGGGGATCCCGGAGGACGACCCGCGCAACGCCGCCACCATCGCCGACAACGTGGGCGACAACGTCGGCGACTGCGCGGGCATGGCGGCCGACCTCTTCGAGTCGTACGCCGTGACCCTGGTCGCCGCGCTCATCCTCGGCAAGGCCGCCTTCGGGGACGTCGGCCTCGCCTTCCCACTGATCGTTCCGGCGATCGGCGTCGTCACGGCCGTGATCGGCATCTTCGCGGTCTCCCCACGGCGCGCCGACGGCAGCGGCATGAGCGCCGTCAACCGCGGGTTCTTCGTCTCGGCGGTGGTCTCCCTCGTCCTCGTCGCCGTCGCCGCCTTCGTCCACCTGCCGTCCTCCTTCGCCGACCTCCGCGGCGTCACCGAGCCCGGCATCCAGGACCACGCGGGTGACCCCCGGGTCCTGGCCCTCGTCGCGGTCGCCATCGGCATCGTCCTCGCCGCGCTGATCCAGCAGCTCACCGGCTACTTCACCGAGCCGCGCCGCCGCCCGGTGCAGGACATCGGCCGGTCCGCCCTCACCGGCCCGGCCACGGTCGTCCTCGCCGGCGTGGCGCTCGGCCTTGAGTCCGCCGTCTACACGGCGCTGCTCATCGGCCTGGCCGTGTACGGGGCGTTCCTGCTCGGCGGTGCCTCGATCATGCTCGCGCTGTTCGCGGTGGCCCTCGCGGGAACGGGCCTGCTCACCACCGTCGGGGTGATCGTGGCCATGGACACCTTCGGGCCGGTCGCCGACAACGCCCAGGGCATCGCCGAGATGTCCGGGGACGTCGAGGGCGCAGGCGCGCAGGTCCTCACCGATCTCGACGCCGTCGGCAACACGACGAAGGCCATCACCAAGGGCATCGCCATCGCCACCGCCGTCCTCGCCGCCGCGGCCCTCTTCGGCTCGTACCGGGACGCCATCGCCACCTCGGTCGCCGAAGTCGGCGCGAGGGCCGGGGAGGTGACGCTCTCGATGGACATCTCGCAGCCCAACAACCTCTTCGGCCTGATCCTCGGCGCGTCCGTCGTCTTCCTCTTCTCCGGGCTCGCCATCAACGCGGTCTCCCGGTCCGCCGGGGCCGTCGTCCACGAGGTGCGGCGGCAGTTCCGCGAGCATCCGGGAATCATGGACCGCACCGAGAAGCCGGAGTACGGGCGGGTCGTCGACATCTGCACCAAGGACGCGCTGCGCGAACTCGCCACGCCCGGTCTGCTCGCCGTGACCGCCCCGATCGCGGTCGGCTTCACGCTCGGGGTCGGCGCGCTCGGCGCGTACCTCGCGGGGGCGATCGGGACGGGCGCGCTGATGGCGGTCTTCCTCGCCAACTCGGGCGGGGCCTGGGACAACGCGAAGAAGCTGGTGGAGGACGGCCGGTACGGCGGCAAGGGCAGCGAGGCCCATGCGGCGACCGTCATCGGGGACACGGTCGGCGACCCGTTCAAGGACACCGCCGGGCCGTCGATCAACCCGCTCCTGAAGGTGATGAACCTGGTCGCGCTGCTGATCGCCCCGGCCGTCGTCCGCTTCGGGTACGGGGACGACACGAACCCCTGGCTGCGGGCCCTGGTCGCGGGCCTCGCGCTGCTCGTCGTGGTGATCGCCGTCCGGGCCTCCAAGCGCCGTTCGGTGGCGGTCTCCTGACGTGGTGTCCGTCTCATTTCCGGGGCCGTCCGGCCGTGTCGGCCTTGGTTCAAAAGGCTTCATTGTGGAATGAATCGGTCCCACGAACGGTGGATGCCGCCCGTACGGCGTGTATGTTCCGGGGCCGAGAGCCTTGGAAGGGACCGATCCGGTGAACAAGAAGCTTGCGGCCGCACTGTCCGGCGGCGCGGTACTCATGCTCGTGCTGTCCGGGTGCAGCGACGACGAGGACAAGGTGGGCAACTGGGCGAAGACGTTCTGCGACCAGGCGAAGCCCCAGATCCAGAAGCGCGCCGACGCCCACCAGATCATCATCTCGACGGCCGCGGACAGCAAGCCCGCCGACATCCAGGCCGCCGACTCGAAGGCGTTCCAGGACATCGCCGACGCCGACCGGGCGCTCGCGAAGGCGGTCGAGAGCGCCGGGGTCCCGCCGGTCGAGAACGGCCAGAAGATCCAGCAGGACGCGGTACGGGAGCTCAACGCCACGGCCGTCTCCTACGAGGGGCTGAAGAAGCAGGTCGACGCGCTCGACCCGACGAACCAGCAGAAGTTCGCGGACGGCCTCCAGGGCGTCGCCGAGGGCCTGGAGAAGATCGAGAAGTCCGACCAGGCCGCCCTGGCCAAGCTGGAGAGCGGCGAGCTGGGCCGGGCCATGGCCAAGCAGCCGGGCTGCCAGAAGCCCACCGCGTCCACCCCTCCGGCCTCCGGCTCCGCCTCGCCCGAGCCGGGCGCCCCCGCGAGCACCCCGGCGCGCTCCACCGGCGGCTCCTCGGCCACGCCGTCCGCGACGGCGAGCCAGGAGTAGCGCGGGAGGAGCGCGGGAGCGGGAGGCGGAGAGGGCCGGGACCGGGGGCCGCTCGGAACCGCGAGCCGACGGCCACCGGCCGTCGGCCCCGGACCGGTCGGCGGTGACCGGTCGGCGGTGACACGCCGCGCGTCCGTCCGACGGCCGGCCGCGTCCGTCGAACGCCCGGCGATACCCGCCGGCCTCCGCCCGTGCGCGGCCGCGCCCGTCCGGCGTCCGTCGAA
>NZ_JAPSIW010000009.1:23328-33260 GCF_031178505.1 Streptomyces sp.
CCCGGCGATACCCGCCGGCCCCCACCGGCAGCTTCCGGCCGACCTCGTCGACCTTCCTGAGCGCCGCCCTCGCCCGGAACGCGGCGACGACGCCGATGCCCGCCGGCCTCCGCCGGTGCCGCCTGATCGGTCGTCACCGCCGGGTCGGCCGCCCCGATGCCGGTGGTGGCCGTCACAATGGGCAGCGTGAGTACGACCAGCCTGACCACCAGCCTCCCGGTGCCCGCGCACGCCGACCGTCTGCGCGGGGCCCTGCTCGCCGCCGACTTCACCGCGGACGGCCTGCTCGACCTGCTCGGCGCCCCCGCCTACGCGGCGCTCGCGCGCAGCGAGACCGTGCCCGCCCTGCGCGCCACCCGCGGAGACTCCCCGCTGGAGACCCTCGTCCGGCTGTTCCTGCTCCAGGAGCCCGTCGCGTACGAACGGGCCGCCGCCGCGCTCCCGCTGGCGGAGACCCTCGCCGACGGCTGGGCCGTCCGGGACGGCGACACCGTGCGCGCGACCGTCGACGTGCGGCCGTACGGCGGCCCCGGGGGCGAGGACTGGTTCATCGTCTCCGACCTGGGCTGCGCCGTCGGCGGCGCGAGCGGCATCGGCACCAAGGACGAAGGGGTGGTCCTCGGTGTCGGCGGCGCCTCCACCACCCTCGCCGGCATCACCGTCCGTACGCCGGTGGGCGCGGCGCTCGACCTCGGTACCGGCTCCGGCATCCAGGCCCTCCACGCCGCCCAGCACGCCACCCGGGTCACGGCCACCGATCTCAACCCGCGCGCCCTGGAGTTCGCCCGGCTCACCCTCGCCCTGTCCGGGGTCCACGAGGCCGAGCTGCTCGAAGGCTCCCTCTACGAGCCCGTCGGTGACGCCGCGTACGGTCTGATCGTCTCCAACCCGCCGTTCGTGATCTCGCCCGGCAGCGGACTGACCTACCGGGACGGCGGGATGAGCGGGGACGACCTGTGCCGCACCCTCGTCCAGCAGGCGGGGGACCGGCTGGAGGACGGCGGGTACGCCCAGTTCCTCGCCAACTGGCAGCACGTCGAGGGCGAGGAGTGGCAGGACCGGCTGCGGTCCTGGGTGCCGCGCGGCTGCGACGCCTGGATCGTGCAGCGTGAGGTCCAGGACGTCACCCAGTACACCGAGCTGTGGCTCCGGGACAGCGGGGAGCACCGTGGCGACCCGGAGGAGTACCGGCGGGCGTACGACCGCTGGCTGGACGCGTTCGAGGCCAGTGGCACCAAGGCGATCGGCTTCGGCTGGATCACCCTCCGGCGCAGCGGGGCCGTGACCTCCGGCGCCGTCGAGCCGTCCGTGGTGATCGAGGAGTGGCCGCACCCCGTCGAGCAGCCCCTCGGCGACACCGTACGCGCCCACTTCGAGCGTCAGGACTACCTGCGCGCCCGGGACGACGCCGCCCTGCTCGCCGACCGGTTCACGCTCGCGCCCGAGGTCGTGCAGGAGCAGGTCGGCCTGCCGGGCGCCGAGGACCCGGAGCACGTCGTCCTCCGCCAGAACCGGGGGATGCGCCGCGCCACCCGGGTGGACCACGTGGGCGCCGGCTTCGCGGGCGTCTGCGACGGCACGCTCACCGCGGGCCGCATCCTCGACGCCATCGGCCAGCTCATGGGCGAGGACCCGGTCATGCTGCGGGACCGCACGCCGCAGGCGATCCGGCTGCTGGTCGAGGAGGGGTTCCTGATCCCCGAGTCCCTGCTGCCGCCCGGCGAGGGCGACGCCGCCTGACCCGGCCGGGCGCGGCCGGCCCGTACCCGTCGTCCCCGAAAAGCCGGCCGGAAAAGCCGGCCGGAAAGCCACCTCCGAAAAGCCACCCCGGAAAGGCCCCCCGGGAGACCACCCCCGGACGCCGCTTCGGCGGGCTGCCCCGAAAGGCGGTCCGTGGCGCCGCCGGGACGTTCCGCTTCCGTCCCGCCGCCCGGCTCGCGTCCGGCGGCGGGAGCGGCATCACCCCGGGGGCGTACGACCGGTGCGACCACCCCCGCGCCGTACGACGCCGCTGGTCGGGCCGCTGCCGCGGGTGCCCTCCTCCGTCCGCCCCCGGCGCGGTCCGCAGGCCGCCCGGGGTCCGCGCCGTCCGGCCGGGACCCCGTCCCGGCGCCTTCCACCTCGGGCGTCGCGGACCGGGACACGGCCGCCGGCCGCGCCGCCCCGGCGTGAGGTGGCACACCCCGGCCACCGGGGCAGCGGGCCGCCCCTACCGGCCGTCCTCGTGAAACCGCGCGCCCCTGTCCGCGTCGTTCACCCGGAATTCGCGTCTCTGACGCCCGGAGGTGCCAGCCTCGCCCGGGGAGACGAACGTCGCACGGGCAACGGAACGGGGTACGGGCATGGAGAGCGGGCCGGCGATCTTCGCGGGAGCGGCGTTCACGCTGTTCGGAGCGGCGCTGCTGCTGTGGACCACGGTACGGCTGAGGGACCGGGAGCCCGTGGCGTACGGCGTCGGCCCCGTGGCGGCGGCGACCCTGACGACGCTCTCCGGCACCCTCTTCCTCCTTCTCGGCATCTGGTGCTTCGGCCGCCTCTGAGGCGGGCCCCACCTCTCTCCGACGGCGCACCGCGCGCCGCCCCCGGCACGGCCCCGCCCCGCCGGTACGGGAGTCCGGGCGGCAGGAATGCCAGGACTCGGGTTACCGTTCGAGTGGCCGTTGCGGGCTTTTGCCGTTTGACACGGGGGCGGGTTGTACCGTCACACTCCGCAGCGACGGGAGCGTCACCGTCCGTGCCGCTGTCGTGCCGTGCGTGCCAGCGCCGCGCGCCGAGCGTGCCCGCACGGGCCCAGAGAGTGCCGACCGGAGAGAAGAGCGAAGTTGTCCCCGACCAGCGAGACCGCACACGGCGGCCGCCGACTCGTCATCGTCGAGTCGCCTGCCAAGGCGAAGACGATCAAGGGCTACCTCGGCCCCGGCTACGTCGTCGAGGCGAGCGTCGGGCACATCCGCGACCTCCCCAGCGGTGCCGCCGAGGTGCCCGAGAAGTACACGGGTGAGGTGCGCCGCCTGGGTGTCGACGTCGAACACGACTTCCAGCCCATCTACGTCGTCAATGCCGACAAGAAGGCCCAGGTCAGGAAGCTCAAGGAGCTGCTGGCCGAATCCGACGAACTCTTCCTCGCCACCGATGAGGACCGCGAGGGCGAGGCCATCGCGTGGCACCTCCAGGAAGTCCTGAAGCCCAAGGTCCCGGTCCACCGGATGGTCTTCCACGAGATCACCAAGGACGCGATCCAGGCCGCCGTGGCCAACCCGCGCGAGCTCAACCAGCGCATGGTCGACGCCCAGGAGACCCGCCGGATCCTCGACCGGCTCTACGGCTACGAGGTGTCGCCGGTCCTGTGGAAGAAGGTCATGCCCCGGCTCTCCGCCGGCCGCGTGCAGTCCGTCGCCACCCGGCTGGTCGTCGAGCGGGAGCGCGAGCGCATCGCCTTCCGCTCCGCCGAGTACTGGGACCTCACCGGCACCTTCGCCACCGGCCGGGCCGGTGACCCCTCCGACCCCTCGTCGCTGACCGCCCGCCTCGCCGGCGTGGACGGCAGGCGCGTCGCGCAGGGCCGTGACTTCGGCGCCGACGGGCAGCTCAGGTCCGAGAACGTCCTGCACCTGGACGAGGAGAAGGCGCGGGCGCTCGCCGCCTCGCTCGCCGACACCTCGTTCGCGGTCCGCTCGGTCGAGTCGAAGCCGTACCGCCGCTCCCCGTACGCCCCCTTCCGCACGACCACCCTCCAGCAGGAGGCGAGCCGCAAGCTCGGCTTCGGCGCGAAGGCGACCATGCAGGTGGCGCAGAAGCTGTACGAGAACGGCTTCATCACCTACATGCGTACGGACTCCACCGTGCTGTCCGAGACGGCCGTCGCCGCCGCCCGGGCGCAGGTCACCCAGCTGTACGGCGCCGACTACCTGCCGGAGAAGCCGCGCGTCCACGCGGGCAAGGTGAAGAACGCGCAGGAGGCGCACGAGGCGATCCGCCCCTCGGGCGACCGTTTCCGCACCCCCGCCGAGACCGGTCTGACCGGTGACCAGTTCAAGCTGTACGAGCTGATCTGGAAGCGGACCGTCGCCTCCCAGATGAAGGACGCGACCGGCAACTCGGTCACCGTCAAGATCGCCGGCACCAGCGCCGACGGCCGGGACGCCGAGTTCTCGGCCTCCGGCAAGACGATCACTTTCCACGGCTTCATGAAGGCGTACGTCGAAGGCGCCGACGACCCGAACGCCGAGCTCGACGACCGCGAGCGGCGCCTGCCGCAGGTGGCCCAGGGCGACGCGCTCACCGCCGAGGAGATCACCGCCGACGGACACGCGACCAAGCCCCCGGCCCGCTACACCGAGGCCAGCCTGGTCAAGGAGCTGGAGGAGCGCGAGATCGGCCGCCCGTCGACGTACGCGTCGATCATCGGCACCATCCTCGACCGCGGCTACGTCTTCAAGAAGGGCACGGCGCTCGTGCCGTCCTTCCTCTCCTTCGCCGTGGTCAACCTCCTGGAGAAGCACTTCGGCCGGCTCGTCGACTACGACTTCACGGCCCGGATGGAGGACGACCTCGACCGCATCGCCCGCGGCGAGGCCCAGGCCGTGCCGTGGCTGAAGCGTTTCTACTTCGGCGAGGGCGGCTCGGCGGGCGCCGGAGCGGCGGCCGACGCCGGCAACGGCGACGGCGACCACCTCGGCGGCCTCAAGGAGCTCGTCACCGACCTCGGCGCGATCGACGCCCGGGAGATCTCCTCCTTCCCCGTCGGCAACGACATCGTGCTGCGCGTCGGCCGCTACGGCCCGTACGTCGAGCGCGGCGAGAAGGACCAGGAGGGCCACCAGCGGGCCGACGTGCCCGAGGACCTCGCCCCCGACGAGCTCACCGTCGAGTACGCGGAGGAGCTGCTGGCCAAGCCGAGCGGCGACTTCGAACTGGGCGTCGACCCGGCCACCGGCCACCAGATCGTCGCCAAGGACGGCCGCTACGGCCCGTACGTGACGGAGATCCTGCCCGAGGACACCCCGAAGACCGGCAAGAACGCGGTCAAGCCGCGCACCGCCTCCCTCTTCAAGTCGATGTCCCTCGACACGGTCACCCTCGAGGACGCGCTGCGGCTCATGTCGCTGCCCCGCGTCGTCGGCACCGACGCCGAGGGCGTCGAGATCACCGCGCAGAACGGCCGCTACGGCCCGTACCTGAAGAAGGGCACGGACTCGCGGTCGCTGACGGACGAGGAGCAGCTGTTCTCCATCACCCTGGAGGAGGCCCTCGCGATCTACGCCCAGCCCAAGCAGCGCGGGCGGGCCGCGGCCAAGCCGCCGCTGAAGGAGCTCGGCACCGACCCGGTCAGCGAGCGGCCCGTCGTCGTCAAGGACGGCCGCTTCGGCCCGTACGTGACGGACGGCGAGACCAACGCCACGCTGCGGACCGGTGACAGCGTGGAGACGATCACGCCCGAGCGCGGCTACGAGCTGCTCGCCGAGAAGCGGGCCAAGGCCCCGGCGAAGAAGACCGCCAAGAAGGCCCCGGCGAAGAAGACGGCGGCCAAGAAGACCGCCACCAAGACCGCGGCGAAGAAGACCACGGCCGCCAAGAAGACCGCCGCCAAGAAGACGACGGCCGGTACGGCGACCGCGAAGAAGACCGCGGCGAAGAAGACGGCGGCCCAGCCGGAGTAGACACCGCCCGGAACCACGGTTCACGTGCGGGGAAGGGGCGGGAGCGGTGCTCCCGCCCCTTCCCCCTGCCCGCCGTCCTCCCGGGATTCGGTCCGGCCGCGGTGGCCTGGGCCGTCCGGATAGGGTGGACGGATGACGCGAGCAGAGCAGCAGCCAGACCGCCTGGGCGACTTTGACGCCGCACTCGTCGCGGATTCCCGGGAACGTGCCGTACGGGCCCTCCTGCGCCATCGGCCGCTGCGCCGGCTGTGGAGCGCCCACGCCGCCGGCGGGGCGGGGGACGCCCTCGCCCTGCTGGTCCTGGTCCTCCTCGGCCTCCAGGCGGCCGCCTCCGGGGACGCCTTCGGCGGCGGAGAGCGCGGGGCCGCCCTCGCCGTGGCCGCCGTCGTCGGCGCCCGGCTGCTGGCCTCGCTCCTCTTCGGAGCCGTCCTCCTCGGACCGCTCACCGCGCTCACCGCGCTCGGCGGCCCCCTGGACCGGCGCTGGACCATGATCGGTTCCGACGGCCTGCGGATCGCCCTGCTCGTCGTCGCGCCCCTGTGGATCGACTGGACCCCCGGCAGCGCCCTGTGGTTCCTGCTCGGCACCGTCTTCGTCACCGGGGCCGCCGAGCGCCTCTGGACCGTCTGCCGCGAGGGCGCCGCGCCCGCGCTGCTGCCCGCGCCGCCCGTGGAGGGCGACGCCGTGCGCCCGCTGCCCGACCACCTCGGCGCCCTGCGCCGGCTCTCCCAGCGCACCGGCTTCCTCGCGGTCCCGGCGGCCGCCGCCGCCCTGCTCCTCGCCACCCTCGTCGGCAACCTCCTGGGCGCCGGGATCGACTGGTTCTCCCGGCACCAGGCCGCGCTCGGCTCGTACGTCGCCGCCGGGCTGCTCGCCGCCTCCGCAAGCGTCCTGTACGCCATGACGCTGCCCGGCGGCCGGACCCCGCGGCCCCGCTCGCCCCTGGAGGGACTGCGCCGACCGGCGGCCGAGAAGGGCCGCACCGGAGCCGTACCGCTGCTCGTTTTGACCTGCGCCACCGTCGCCGGAGCCGTCGCCGCGGCGGCCTCCGTCGCCGTCCTCCACGCCGACGACCTCGGCGGCGGCCCCGTCACGTACGCGCTGCTCGTCCTCGCGCTCAGCGGTGCCACCGCCCTCGGCATCCGCACGGCCCGCTCGGTCCTGCCCGTGCTGTCCCGGCGCCGGCTGCTCGCCCTCGCGACCGCCGTCACCGGGGTCGCGCTCATCGCCATGGGCCTGGTGCCGGACACGGCGACCGTGCTGTTCCTCGCCGTCCTCACCGGGTACGCGGCCGGCGTCGCCGCCCACACCGGCCACACCCTCGTCGACCAGGAGACCGAGGAACCCCGCCGGGACCGCACCACCGACCACCTCCAGGCCTCCGCCCGCGTCGGCGTCGGCCTCGGTGCGCTGGCCGCCCCGCTGCTCGCCGCCGCGATCGGCCCGCACCGCCTCGCGTCCGGCAGCTTCGTCTTCGCCCACGGCGGCGCCGCCTTCACCCTGATCCTCGTCGGCGCCCTGCTGCTGCCGGTGGCCGCGCTCGTCCTCGCCAAGGCCGACGACCGGGCGGGCGTCCCGCTCCGCCGCGACCTGCGCGACGCGCTGCGCGGCGCCGACCCGGCCCAGGCCCCCTCCCGGACCGGCTTCTTCATCGCCGTGGAGGGCGGTGACGGCGCCGGGAAGTCCACGCAGGTCCAGGCGCTCGCCGAGTGGATCCGCGCCAAGGGCCACGAGGTCGTCGTCACCCGGGAGCCCGGCGCCACCCCCATCGGCAAGCGGCTCCGCTCGATCCTGCTCGACGTGTCCTCGGCCGGGCTGTCCAACCGGGCCGAGGCCCTGCTGTACGCGGCCGACCGCGCCGAGCACGTCGACTCCCTGGTCCGGCCGGCCCTGGAGCGGGGCGCCGTCGTCATCTCCGACCGCTACATCGACTCCTCCGTCGCCTACCAGGGCGCGGGCCGCGACCTGTCCCCGACCGAGATCGCGCGCATCTCGCGCTGGGCGACGGACGGCCTCGTCCCCCACCTGACGGTGCTGCTCGACGTCTCCCCGGCCACCGCGCGGGAACGCTTCACCGAGGCGCCCGACCGCCTGGAGTCCGAGCCGCCCGAGTTCCACGCGCGCGTGCGGGCCGGTTTCCTCGCCCTCGCGGCCGCCGACCCGAGTCGCTACCTCGTCGTCGACGCGGGGCAGGACCCGGAGGCCGTGACCACCGTGGTGCGCCACCGCCTCGACCGGGTCCTGCCGCTCTCCGAGGCCGAGATCAGGGCCGCCGAGGAGGCCCGCCGCAAGGCCGAGGAGGAGGCCCGCAGGAAGGCCGAGGAGGAGGCCGCCCGCAAGGCCGAGGAGGAACGCCTGGAGCGCGAGCGCCAGGAGCAGCTGGCCCGGCTGCGCGCCGAGGAGGAGGAGCGCAAGCGGCGCGAGGAGGAGGAAGCCCGCCGCCTGGAGGCCGAACGCCAGGCGGAGGAGGCCCGCCGCCGCGCCGAGGAGGCGCGGATCGCGGCCGAGGAGGAGCGCAGGCGGCGCGAGGCCGAGGAGAAGGCCCGCCGCGAGGAGCAGGAGCGTCTGCGCCGGCAGGCCGAGGAGGAGGCCCGGCTCCGTGCCGAGGCCGAGGCCCGTCGCCTGGAGAAGCAGCGCAAGGCCGAGGAGGCCCTGCTGCGTGCCGAGGAGGCCCGCCGCGAGGCGGAGGCCGCGGCGGCGGCGAAGGCGGCCGAGGAGGCTGCCGCGAGGGCCGCGGCGGAGGCGGTCGCCAGGGCGGCGGCGGAGAGGGCCGCCGCGGAGCGTGCGGCGGCCGAGCGCCTCGCCGCCGAGCGGGAGCAGGCCCGGCGCGAGGCCGAGGCGCGCGAGGCGGAGGCGCGGGAGACCGAGGCGCGGCGTACGGCGGAGGCGGCGCGGGCCGCCGGTTCCGCCGGGCCGGCGGACGACGTCACCGTGGAGACCCCGGTCGTCCGGCCGGACGCGTCCGGCGCCCCGACCGTCTCGCCCGAGGAGGTCACCGTCGCCACGCCGATCGTGCGCCCCGAGGACGCCCGGCGCGACGCCGGACGGCCCGACGACGAGACGGCGGTGCTGCCGCAGATCCGGGACCCGCGCGCGGCGGACGAGACGGCGGTCCTGCCGCCCGTGCGCGACGAGCGGGCCGCGGACGAGACGGCGGTGCTGCCGCCCGTGCGCGACGAGCGGGACCTGCGGGCCGGTTCCCGGGACGTGCGGGGCGGTGGCGTACGGGATCCGCGGTCGGCGCCTGTCCCGGACCCGGTCGACCGGGTGCCGCCGGGCATCTTCCGCGACGAGCGGCCGGACACCGCCCGTCCCGACGACGCCACCCGCGAACTGCCCCAGCTCGACGAGCAGGGCCGGCCGCGCCGCCGCTCCGACTGGGCGGAGGAGACCCCGCTCGACGACCTGCCGACCCTGGCGGACGAGCTGTTCGGCCCGCACGGGGACGACGGCGCGGACGGGCCGGACGGCCGCCGGCGCCGCTGACGGGGACTTCCTCAGGGCCGGGGGTGGAGCTGGCTCCACCCCCGGTCCGGCAGTCAGCTCCATACCGCTGTGACCTGCGCTTTCCTACCGTTGACCGCATGATGAGGACAGCGGTGGCGGAGAGCGGGACCCCCACGGGGAGCGGCGGGGCGGCGCTCGCCCTGGACGGGGTGGTCCGTGCGTACGGGCGGCGGCGCGGAAGCGCGCGGGGCGAGGTTCCCGCGCTCGACGGGGTGAGCCTCGTCGTGCCGCGCGGCCGGTTCGTGGCGGTGATGGGGCGGTCGGGATCCGGCAAGTCCACGCTGCTGCGGTGCGCGGCCGGGCTCGAACGGCCGACCGCGGGGACGGTACGCATCGGCGGCACCGACCTCGCCACCCTGAAGCCCGCCGCCCTCACCCGGCTGCGCCGCGACCGGATCGGCTTCGTCTTCCAGTCGCTCAACCTGGTCTCCGCCCTGAACGTCCGCGAGAACGTCACCCTGCCGCTGCTCCTCGCCGGGGCCCGCGGCGGCCCGGAGCTCGACGCCCGCGCCCGCGCCGGGCTCGCGGCGGTGGGCCTCGCGGACCGCGCCGAGGAGCGGCCCGAGAACCTCTCCGGAGGTCAGCGGCAGCGCGTCGCCGTCGCCCGGGCCCTGCTCAACGACCCCGAGGTCGTCTTCGCCGACGAGCCGACCGCCGCGCTCGACCCGGTCACGGCGGCCGAGGTGCTCGCCCTGCTGCGGCGCGCGGTCGACGAGCGCGGGCGCACCGTCGTCCTCGTCACCCACGACCCGGTGGCCGCCGCGT
>NZ_JAPSIW010000213.1 GCF_031178505.1 Streptomyces sp.
AGGCGGTGCGCGATGGCCACCACCGTCCGCCCGTCCAATACCCGGCTCAGGGAGCGCTCCAGGTGGCGGGCCGCCCGCGGGTCGAGCAGGGAGGTCGCCTCGTCCAGAACCAGGGTGTGCGGGTCCGCGAGCACCAGGCGGGCCAGGGCGACCTGCTGGGCCTGCGCCGGGGTCAGCGTCCGGCCGCCCGAGCCGACCTCGGTGTCGAGGCCCGCGTCCAGGCCCCGCGCCCAGCCCTCGGCGTCCACGGCCGACAGCGCGGCCCACAGCTCCTCGTCGGTGGCGTGCGCCCGGGCCAGGCGCAGGTTGTCCCGCAGGGAGCCCACGAAGACGTGGTGCTCCTGGTTGACCAGGGCCACGTGCGAGCGGACGCGCTCGGCCGGCATCCTGGCCAGTTCCGCGTCCCCGAGCGTGACCGATCCGGCCCGGGGCGCGTAGATTCCGGCGAGCAGCCGCCCGAGGGTGGACTTGCCCGCCCCGGACGGGCCGACCAGGGCCAGCCGGGTCCCGGGCGCCACGTCCAGCGACACCCGGTGCAGCACGTCCGCACCCTCCCGGTAGCCGAACCGGACCTCCTCGGCCCGGACCGCCCGGCCCTCGGGCCGTACCGCCGCGTCACCCGCCTCCGGCTCGATGTCCCGGACGCCCACCAGCCGGGCCAGCGACACCTGCGCGACCTGGAGTTCGTCGTACCACCGCAGCACGATCCCGATCGGGTCGACCAGCATCTGCGCGAGCAGCGCACCCGTCGTCAGCTGGCCGACGTCGATCCAGCCCTGGAGGACGAAGACCCCGCCGAGCAGCAGGACGGAGCCCAGCACCGTGGTGTGCGTCAGGTTGACCACGGGGAACAGCACCGAGCGCAGGAAGAGCGTGTAGTTCTCCCACGCCACCCACTGGGAAATACGCCGGTCGGAGAGGGCGATCCGGCGCGCGCCCAGGCGGTGCGCCTCGACGGTGCGGCCCGCGTCGACGGTCTCGGCGAGCGCGGCGGCCACCGCCGCGTACCCCGCGGACTCCGAGCGGTACGCGGACGGGGCCCGCCGGAAGTACCAGCGGCAGCCCGTGACGAGCAGCGGCACCGCCAGCAGGGCGGCGAGGGCGAGCGGCGGTGCCGTCACCGCGAGGCCGCCGAGCAGCAGGCCCGCCCAGACGACACCGATCGCCAGTTGCGGCACGGCCTCCCGCATCGCGTTGGCGAGCCGGTCGACGTCCGTCGTGATCCGGGACAGCAGGTCACCGGTCCCGGCCCGCTCGAGGACGCCCGGGGGCAGCCCCACCGAGCGGACCAGGAAGTCCTCGCGGAGGTCGGCGAGCATCTCCTCGCCGAGCATCGCGCCCCGCAGCCGGACGAGCCGCACGAACACGGTCTGTACGAGCAGAGCGATCGCGAACAGGGCGACCGTGCGCTCCAGATGGAGTTCGCGCGCCCCCGCCGCGAGCCGGTCGACCACCGATCCCAGCAGGTACGGCCCCACCATCGAGGCGATCACCGCCACCGCGTTGACCCCGATCAGCAGGGCGAAGGCCCGCCGGTGACGGCGGAGCAGCTCACGCACGTAGGCGCGGACGGTCGCGCTCGTGGCGACGGGCAGCGTCGTCGCCGTCGTCGGGGCGGCCGGATCGTACTCCGGGGGCGCGGCGCCGATCATGCCGTCTCTCCTTCCCGCGCTTCGCGCAGAGCGGTGCGGCCGGTCGCCGCGGTGAGTTCCTCGTCGGTCTCGCGGGTGACCACGGCCCGGTAGCGCGGTTCGGTGGCGAGGAGTTCCCGGTGGGTGCCGACGGCGAGCGCTTGGCCCTCGTGGACCAGGACCACCCGGTCGGCGCGGTCCAGAAGGAGGGGCGAGGAGGCCAGCACCACCGTCGTCGCGCCCGCGCGCAGCTTCTTGACGCCCTCGGCCACGCGGGCCTCGGTGTGCGAGTCGACGGCGGAGGTCGGTTCGTCCAGGACGAGCACCTCCGGGTCGGTGACGAGCGACCGGGCCAGGGCGAGGCGCTGGCGCTGGCCGCCCGAGAGCGAGCGGCCCCGTTCGGTGATGCGGGTGCGCATCGGGTCGCCGTCACCGTCGACGGAGGCCTGCGCGAGGGCGTCCAGGACGTCTCCGCACTGCGCGGCGGTGAGCGCCTCCTCCGCCCGCACCGCGCCCGAGGACGGCACGTCGAGGAGCTCCCCGAGCGTGCCGGACAGCAGGACCGGGTCCTTGTCCTGGACGAGAACGGCGGTACGGGCGGTCTCCAGGGGCAGTTCGTCGAGCGGGACACCGCCGAGGAGCACCGAGGTGTGGTCCTCGCCGGGATCGGTCGGATGGCCGCCGAGCCGGTCCGCCAGCCGCCCCGCGAGGTCCGGGTCGCCACACACCACGGCGGTGAACCGCCCCGCCGGGGCCAGGACCCCGGTCAGCGGGTCGTACAGGTCGCCGCTCGCCGTGCGCCGCTCGTCCCCGGAGGGCACCGTCGCGCGGGTCAGCGCCAGGACCCGGGCCGCCCGCTTCGCGGAGGGCCGGGAGAAGGCGAAGGCCATCGCGATCTCCTCCACGTTCCGCAGCGGATGGTGGGTGAGCGCCACCGCCCCGTACACGGTCACCAGTTCGCCGACCCCGATCCGGCCGTCGAGGGCGAGCCGCGCCCCGTACGCCACCACGACGATCAGCAGCAGGCCCGGCAGCAGCACCTGCACCGCCGCGATCAGCGCCCACATGCGGGCGCTGCGCACGGCCGCCTCCCGGACCTCCTGGGAGGCGGCCCGGTAGCGGCCGAGGAACAGCTCCTCGCCGCCGATGCCGCGCAGCACCCGCAGGCCGGCGACGGTGTCGGAGGCGAGTTCGGTGGCCCGGCCCGCCTTCTCGCGCTGGACGTCCGCCCGGCGGGTGGCGCGGGGGAGCAGCGGCAGCGCGGCGAGCGCCAGGGCGGGGACGCCGGCGGCCACGACGACCCCGAGCGCCGGCTCGTACACGACGAGCCCGGCGCACACCAGCAGCAGGGTGACCGCGGCGGCGGTGAACCGGGACAGCGCCTCGACGAACCAGCTGATCTTCTCGACGTCACCCGTGGAGACGGCGACGACCTCGCCGGCGGCCACCCGGCGGGTGAGCAGGGAGCCCAGTTCGGCGGTCTTGCGGGAGAGGAGCTGCTGGACCCGGGCGGCGGCCGTGATCCAGTTGGTGACGGCGGTGCGGTGCAGCATGAGGTCACCGACCGCGATCGCCGCGCCGAGCGCCAGGAGCCCCAGCCCGGCCAGGGCCAGCCGCCCGCCGTCCCGGTCGACGACCGCCTGGACGGCGAGGCCGACGGCGAGCGGGAGCCCGGCGACGCCCAGGTTCAGCAGCAGGCCCCAGAGCAGGGACCTCACCTGCCCGCCGAGCTGGCGGCGGCCGAGCCAGAGGAGGAACCGGCCGCCCGAGCGGACGTCGGGGACCCCGGGGTCGGCGTAGGGAAGTTCTCGAATCTGCATGGCGTCCCAGGGTTCCGGGTGCGGACGGTGCGGGGCGCCGGAGTGGTGCGGGGGCGCCCGCGGAACCGTGCAAGGGTCGCTTTCCCGCCGGGAGCGCGGCAATCGATTTTCCCCATCGGGGAACAGATCGCGCCATGTCCGCTCATCGTCCTCTGGACCGCGCCCGGGGACCGCGCTTCACTTCCGCCCCATGAGACCACTCAAGATCATGAGCATGCTCAGCGGTCTGGTGCTCGCCGCCGGCGCTCTCCTCACGGCCCCGCCGGCCGCCGCCGACGGAGCCACCGGTCCCACGCCGCCGGCCGAGTTCACCTCCGACTGGCACGATCCGGTCACCGCCGCCCCGCCCGTCACCACCCCCGGCACCCGCAGCTGCGAGGTGACCCTCGCAGCCGCCCGGTTCCGCGACTTCACGCCGTACCGCGGCACGTACACCCCGCCCAAGGAGTGCGGCACCCGCTGGAACAAGGTCGTCCTCCGCCTCGACGGCCAGGTGAAGGGCCGTCAGTACGACCGGCTCGGCCATCTGTCGCTCGGGGGCGTCGAGATCTTCCGCACCTCGACGCCCCAGCCCTCGCCCGACGGCATCACCTGGTCCGTCGAGAAGGACGTGACCCGCTACCGCGACACCCTCAGCCGGCCGCAGCCCGTCGAGATGCTCATCGGCAACGTCGTGAACGAGACGTACACCGGTGTCCTCGACGTCCGTGTCACCCTCACCTTCCACACCGCCCAGGGCCGCGTGAAGCCCGCCGCCGGTACGCCCGACCGGGTGATCCCCCTCACCGGTCCCACGCTCACCACCCCGCGCAACACCGAGCGCCTGCTCGCCGAGGTGTACGCCACCGGCTCCGGCGGCGGCTGCGAGGAGTACTGGTACCTCTCCGTGCCCGACGCCGCCCCCTACTCCTGCCGCGCCGCCGACGGGCCCCACCGCGAGGTCCGGATCAGCGTCGACGGCAGGCTCGCCGGCATCGCCGCGCCCTTCCCCACCGTCTGGACCGGCGGCTGGTCCAACCCCTTCCTCTGGTACGTCACCCCCGGCCCGCGCGCCTTCGACGTCCAGCCGGTCGTGTACGACCTGACGCCCTTCGCCGCCCTGCTCAACGACGGCGGGGAACACCGCGTGGAGGTCTCCGTCGCCGGCGTCCCGGCCGGCCTCCCCGGCTGGTCCACCCCCACCAACATCCTGCTCTGGCAGGACGAGGGCAGCGAGGTCGTCACCGGGGCCCTCGACCGCCACGAGGAGAGCCGCCCCGTCAACACCCCCGTGTATGCCGCCGGTTCCCCGCACCGTCTGGAGACCACCGCCGACCACCGGCTCACCGTCGCCGGGCACCTGGTCACCTCGCACGGCCGCGTCGACACCACCGTCACCCGCTCCGTCGGCCACAGCTCCGTCCACCGCTGGGGCGAGGGCGAGAACCCCGACGCGCTCACCGCCCGCTGGACCGACCGCGAGACGGTCACCTCCGGGCGCACCGTCACCCGCACCGACCGCACGTACACCATGGACGGCGAGACCACCGTCGGCACCGGCGACCGGCTGCGGACCGTGCTCACCCTCGGGGACCGCGCCGACACCGCCGTCCTCCGGGACGGGCGGCGGCTGTCCTGGTCGCGCCTCGACGACACGTACACCGGTGACGCCACCTACACCACCGGCGTGCCGCGCGACCAGCGGCACGCGATCGGCACCAGCACCGAGCGCTACCGGCTGTACGGCTCCGGGGGCTGCCACGACCGGAGCGTGACGGCCGTCCAGGGCACCGTGACCCAGGACCTGCGGCGCTGCTGAACGCCCGCGTGCCCGGCTCCCGAGCGGGAACCGGGCACGCGTGCCGCCGGATCAGGCGGGCTTGACCGAGTCCATGCCACCGCGGGCCTTGCGCCACTCGCCGCGCGTGAAGTCCGGGATCTCCTGCGGCGCGCCGTCGGCCTTGATGGAGGCGTGGCTCAGCGGCACCGGAGCCGTCCAGGTCGCCGCGTCGTACACGTCGAAGTCCGGGACGAGCCCGAGCCGCATGCACTGCATCAGACGGAAGATCATGATGTAGTCCATGCCGCCGTGGCCCCCGGGCGGGTTGGCGTGTTCCTTCCACAGCCAGTGGTCGAACTCCGCCGCGTAGGCCGCGAAATCGCCCCACTGGTGGTTCTTGTGATCCGGTTCCAGATAGATCCGGGCGGGGTAGTCCTCGAAGACGCCCCGGGTGCCGCCCAGGCTGTTGATCCGGCTGTAGGGGTGCGGCGTGGACACGTCGTGCTCC
This sequence comes from Streptomyces sp., assembly GCF_031178505.1. Classification (GTDB taxonomy): domain Bacteria; phylum Actinomycetota; class Actinomycetes; order Streptomycetales; family Streptomycetaceae; genus Streptomyces; species Streptomyces gulbargensis. Next base: position 5,719 of record NZ_JAPSIW010000213.1, read on the forward strand.
AGCCGGATCACCCGGCCCTTCGCCGTCCGCACCATGCTGATCGTCCGGTCGGCGCCGATGTACGACTCCTTCCAGCTCGGGTCACCGGGCGGCACGTGCGCCGCCCGGTACTCCGCGAGCCCGAGCGCCGGGGTGCCGAAGCTGCTGATGCTCACCACCCGGTCGCCGCGGTTGACGTCCATGTAGTTGGCGACGGGACCGAAGCCGTGGTTGGGGTACAGGTCCCCGCGCAGCCGGGTGTGCCAGAGCCGGCGCCAGGGGCCCTCGTAGTACGTCGGCGAGAACATCAGCTCGCGCAGGTCGTGGTTGTACGCCCCCGCGCCGTGCAGCAGCTCCCCGAACTTCCCGGCGTGCGCCATCCGCAGCACCCGCAGCTCGTTCCGTCCGTAACAGCAGTTCTCCAGCTGCATGCAGTGGCGGCGGGTCTGCTCGGAGAGGTCCACCAGGTCCCACAGCTCCTCCAGCCGCATCGCGACCGGACACTCCACGCCGACGTGCTTGCCGCCCAGCATCGCCGCCCGCGCCATGGGGAAGTGCAGCTCCCACGGGGTGACCACGTACACGAAGTCGACATCGGTACGGGCACAGAGGTTCTCGTAGTCCTCCTCACCCTTGGTGTAGAGGGCGGGCGCCGGCTGGCCGGCGGCGGTGACCTTCGCGGCGGCCCGCTCGGCCTTCTCGCGCACCGGGTCGCACAGCGCGACGACGCGGACGCCCGGCAGCGCCAGGAAGTGGCCGATCATGCTGTTGCCGCGGTTGCCGAGGCCGATGATGCCGACCCGGACGGTGGACCGCCGCTCGAAGGGCACCCCGGCCATGGTGGCCGCCCGGCGCTTCGGGGCCGCCGCGGTCCCGGCCGGCGACGCCGCCGCGGCCGGCCCGGGGGCGGCGTGGGCGGGGTGACCGCCCAAGGCGCCGAACCCGAGGCCCGCGCCCGCCGCTCCCGCCGTGGTCCTCAGGACGGTACGGCGGCTCGGGTCGCGCGGAGTCTGCTCGTTCATGGAACCTCCAGAACCTGTGTGCACGGCTGTTTCATGAATCCCGCACAGGACCCTGGCCCCCGTGTCCGGGGGTGCGCAAGGGCGTCGGTAGGACTCTTGCGACGGGTAGTTGGACTTTACTGTTCCGGATCACCCGCCGGGCCGCACCGCTGAACGACCGTCACTCGAACATGTGACAGGCCCCTCCCCGAGAAGGGGGAGGGGCCGTTGGCGCCCGGGCCCCGCCGAGGGAGGCGGAGCCCGGCGGATCAGGGCCGCGTCGCCCGTTCCAGGGCGAGGAGCGCCGACACGTACGCCCGCCCCGTGGCCCGCTCCATCCCGATCTCGCACGTCCGGTTGGCCGAAAGGTGCGCGTCGAACGGGCGCGCCGTCACCTCGGCCGCCTCCCGCGCCGTCGCCGAGGCGGTCAGCTCCGGGTGCAGCATGCCCCGGTCGCCGGCGAACGCGCAGCACCCGGCGTCGAGGGGCACCACGACCTCCTCCGCGCACGCCTCCGCCACCGCGGTGAGCCTCTCCTCGTCGCCCAGGTGCCGCATGGAACACGTCGGATGCACCACCGCCGAGTCCACCCTGCGCAGCACCTCCAGGCGGGGCAGCAGTTCGTCCGCCGCCCACACCAGGGAGTCGACCACCGTCAGGGCGGCGTGCAGCTGCCGGTTCTCCCCGGTGAGGTACGGGACGACCTCCCGCGCCAGCCCGAGGGTGCACGAGGACGCGTCCACGACGAGCGGCAGCCGCCCGCCGTTCGTCCACTCCCAGGCCGCCTCCACGATCCGGTTCGCCATCAGCTCGTCGCCCCGCCGGTATCCCTTGGAGTGCCAGATGGTGGCGCAGCACGTACCGGCCACGTCGTCCGGGATCCACACCGGCCGCCCGGCCCGCGCCGACACCGCCACGACCGCCTCGGGCAGCGAGGGACCCGGCACCCCGGCCGGATTCCCGAAGATCCGGTTCACGCAGGCCGGGTAGTAGACGGCGGCGGCACCGGCCCGGACCGTGCGCGGCAGCCGCCGTGCCGCGGCGGCCGGGATCTCCGGCAGCCACTCCGGTACGAGGTCGGGCCGCACCGCCCTGCGGGCGAGGCCCGTCAGCCGCTCCAGGGCGCGGTCCCCGATCCGGCCCGCGGCGCCGAGGACGAGCCGCGCGGAGGCCTCGACGGCCCGGAAGTTCCGCGCGGCCAGGGCGGCGAGGCGCTCCTCGCGCGCCGAGTGCCGCGTGTGCCGGAACTCCCGCATCAGCGCGCCCGTGTCGATCCCCACCGGGCAGTCCAGCGCGCATGTCGAGTCACCCGCGCAGGTGTCCACCGCCTCGTAGCCGTACGCCGCCAGCAGCCGCGCCTCGACCGGAGAACCGGGCGCCTGCCGCATCATCTCCCGGCGCAGCACGATCCGCTGGCGCGGAGTGGTCGTCAGGTCACCGCTCGGGCACGTCGGTTCGCAGAAGCCGCACTCGATGCAGGGGTCGGCGATCCGCTCCACGGCCGGGATGGTCTTCAGCCCGCGCAGATGGGCCTGCGGGTCCCGGTCCAGGACGATCCGCGGGGCGAGGACCCCCTCCGGATCGATCAGCTCCTTGGTCCGCCACATCAGCTCGGTCGCCCGCGGCCCCCACTCCAGCTCCAGGAACGGCGCGATGTTCCGCCCGGTGGCGTGCTCGGCCTTGAGAGAGCCGTCGAAGCGTTCCACGGTCAGTTTGCAGAACTCGTCCATGAACGCGGCGTACCGCTCCACGTCCGAGGGGTCACCCGCGTCGAAGGCCAGCAGGAAGTGCAGGTTGCCGTGGGCCGCGTGTCCGGCGACGGCGGTGTCGAAGCCGTGGCGGGCCTGGAGGTCGAGCAGTTCCGCACAGGCCTCGGCGAGCCGGTCCGGCGGCACCGCGAAGTCCTCGGTGATCAGCGTCGTGCCCGAGGGGCGGGCCCCGCCGACGGCCGTCACGAAGGCCTTGCGGGCCTTCCAGTAGCCGTTGATCCGCCCCGGGTCCCGGGTGAGGGCGTTGTCGGCCGACGCCACCGGGGAGACCGTCCCGAGGCCGTCGAGGACGTCTCGCGCCGCCCGTTCGTACGCCTCCAGGGCCACCGTGTCCGGAGCCCGGAACTCGACCAGGAGCGCCGCCGTCCCGTCCGGCAGCTCCGCCCAGTCGGCCGGCACGCCCGGCACGCTCACGGAGGCGCGCAGGGTGTTGCCGTCCATCAGCTCGACCGCGCGCGCCCCGGCCCCGGTGAAGTGCGGCACGGCCGCGGCGGCGGCCGTCAGGGAGGGGAAGAACAGCAGGCCCGCGCAGACCGCGCGGTCCAGCGGCAGGGTGTCGAAGACGACCTCGGAGATGAAGCCGAAGGTGCCCTGGGAGCCGACCATGAGGCCCCGCAGGATCTCGGCCGGCGTGGCCCCGTCGAGGAAGGCGTCGAGCCGGTAGCCGTTGGTGTTCTTCAGGGCGTGCTTGGCCCGGATGCGCGCGGTCAGCTCCGCGTCGGCCTCGATCTCCGCCTTCAGCGCCAGGAGACCGGCGCAGAGCCTCGGCTCGGCGCGGGCGAGCGCCGCGTCGGCGTCGGGGGCGCCGGTGTCCACGATCGTCCCGCTCGGCAG
>NZ_JAPSIW010000214.1 GCF_031178505.1 Streptomyces sp.
AGGTGACCTACCACCGCGGCGTGGAGAAGCTCCGCACCACCACGGAGGTGGACGGGGACGTCTCGACGACGATCCCGCCGAAGGGCGAGACCGTCACGGCCGCGTTCGAGGACGCCGAGGGCAATGTGGTCAAGCTGCGCGAGTACACCAAGGACGACCGCAGTGCCTGGCGTGACACCCTCTACGAGTACGACGCCCTCGACAACCTGAGGAAGGTCACGGCCCCGGGCGGTGCCGTGACCACGTTCGAGTACGACGGGCGCGGTCGCCAGACGGCGGTCGTCGACCCCGACGGCGGCCGTACGACGTACACGTACGACCTGTCCGACAACGTCACCTCGATCACCGACTCGCGCGGCAACACGACGGTGACCACGTACGACGCGGGCGGTCGCCCGACGTCGCTGCGGGAGGGCAGCGCCACCGGCCCGATGCGGCTCCAGTGGATCTACGACACCCTCGGAAAGGGACTGCCCACGGCGGCGATCCGCTACGAGAACGGCCGCGAGTACCGTGACGAGGTCACCGCGTACGACGAGGCCTACCGGGTGAAGCAGACGAAGACCGTCATCCCGGTCGAGGAGGCCGGCCTCGCCGGCACGTACGTCTACGACTACTCGTACACGCCGACCGGCAACCTCGCCTGGGCGCAGGTGCCGGGCATCGGCGGCCTGGTCAGCGAGCGCGTGGTCTTCCGGTACAACTCCGACGACCTGCCGATCGCCATCACGGGTGCCTCCACCTACCTCGGGGACGTGCAGTACTCGGCGTTCGGCGAGATCCTGCGCACCGAGGCCGGCCCGGCCGGCAAGAAGGTGTACGGGTCGTACTTCTACGACGAGTTCACCCGCCGCATGACGCAGTCGATCTTCGACCGCTCCGTGTCCCCGGGCCGGATCAGTGACACCACCTACGCGTACGACGACGCGGGCAACGTCACCAAGATCACGGACACCCCCGGTGGCGCGGCGCCCGACGCGGGGAAGACCGACACCCAGTGCTTCGTCTACGACAAGCTGCGGCAGATGACCTCGGCGTGGTCGGCGAAGACCGACGACTGCGCGGCCGGCCCGTCCAAGGACACCGTCGGCGGGCCCGACGCGTACTGGCAGTCGTTCCAGTTCGACGCGGCCGGGAACCGGACGCAGCTCGTCGAGCACGACCCGGCCGGTGACGTCACCAAGAACGTCACCCGGACGTACACCTACGGCAAGGCCGGCGTCGGCGGGCCCAACGCCCTGGCCGAGGTCAGGTCGGTCGGCCCGGACGGGGAGCGGCTCAACACCTTCGCGTACGACAAGGCCGGAAACACCACGACCCGTCAGCAGAACGGCACCACGCAGACGCTGAGCTGGGACGTGGAGGGCAACCTCCGCACGGTGTCCGAGCCGGTGGAGGGCGGTGGCACCAGGACCACCTCCTACCTGTACGACGCCAGCGGCTCGCGACTGATCCGCACCGGTGCGGACGGCAGCAGGACGCTGTACCTCGGTGACGCCGAACTGACCGTCAGCCCCGACCTGACCACCAAGAAGGCCGAGCGTTTCTACGCCCATCCCGACGGTGCGGTCACGGTGCGGGCCACGGGCGGCGTGCGGCAGGTCATGCTGTCCGACCACCACGGCTCCTCGAACACCGTCGTCGACATGGTGGACGCCGGCATGACGGTCACCCGGCGCAAGCTCATGCCGTTCGGTGAGGAGCGGGGCGCGGCCCCGTCCTCCTGGCCGGGACAGCGCGGCTTCGTCGGCGGCACGGTCGACAAGGACACCGGCCTGACCAGGCTCGGTGCCCGGGACTACGACCCGGCGACCGGCCGGTTCATCACCGTCGACCCGGTGGTGGACTACGGCAACCCGTCCACGATGAACCCGTACGCCTACAGCAACAACGCTCCGGCGACGTTCTCCGACCCGTCGGGCGAGTTCTTCCCGATCCTGATCGGCATCGCGGCCCGCATCGCCATCCAGGCGGCCATCCGCGCGGCGGCCCGCCGTGCGGCGATCATCGCGGCCCGCAAGGCGGCCCAGGCGGCGGCGCGTCGTGCCGCGGCCCTGGCCCGCAAGCGCGCCATCGAGGCGGCCAAGCGCGCGGCAGCCAAGGCCAGGCGGGAAGCGGCCAGGAAGGCGGCCGCCGCCAAGCGCGCGGCGGCCAAGCGGGCGGCTCAGCGTGCGGCGGCCAAGCGTGCCGCGGCACGCCGGGCGGCGGCACAGGCCCGGGCCCGGGCGCAGCGTGCCGCGGCGAAGCGGGCGGCGGCCAAGCGCGCGGCCGCGCGCAAGGCCGCGTCCCGTCCGAAGCCCAGGCCGAAGCCGCGCAGCCAGCCGAAGCCGAAGCCCAGGCCCTCCCAGGCCAAGAAGCCGGTCGCGAGGGCCGTCAAGAAGGTGGCCAAGGAACTCCGCGAGGAGGCCAAGGAGCAGGCGCAGGAGACCGTCGAGCAGGAGATGGAGAGCGCCACCTGTCCGGCCAGGCCGAACAGCTTCAAGGGCGGCACCCTCGTCCTGATGGCCGACGGCTCGCACAAGCCGATCGAGAAGGTCAGGGTCGGTGACAAGGTCGTCGCGACGGACCCGAAGACCGGCGAGACCAGCGTCCGGACGGTCACCGGCACCATCGTCGGCAAGGGCAGGAAGAAGCTCGCGAAGATCACCCTGTACGGCGGTGCCAAGGACGGCGCCACCCGCAGCGTGGTCGCCACCGACGCCCACCCGTTCTGGGTTCCCGAACTGCGGGAGTGGGTGAAGGCCGGGGACCTCGAGGTCGGCGCGTCCGTGCGGACCAGCTCCGGTGTCGAGATCCGCATCTCGGCCGTCGAGGAGTGGGAGGAGCGGACGACCGTCTACAACCTGACGGTCAGCGACGCCCACACCTACTACGTGCGGCTCGGGGACCAGGACGTCCTGGTCCACAACACGCACTGCCCCGTCCTGACCCTCGAGTACAAGGAGGGGTGGACCGCCGACCAGAAGAAGGAGGCCGACGCCAAGGTCGCCCTGCTGAACTCGGCCAACCTCGTGGTGACCCGGGTCGGCAAGCGCACCAACCAGCGGCGCACCTTCGAGAAGGGCGGCGGTAAGGTCGACTCCGACGAGGACGTCGACCACGCGGTCGACCTGCAGCTCGGTGGCAAGGACGTATTCTCGAACATGTGGCCGCTGGACCGGTCGGTCAACCGCAGCCTCGGCGCGCAGATCGCGGCACGGATCAAGAAGCTCGGCCTGAAGCCGGGTGACACCATCGGTAAGGTCGAGATCAAATAGGAGTGGTGATGTCGTTCGAGGTCCTCCTGCGCCGTTTTCCGGTGACGGGAACCGTGGAGACGGGTGAGGACGGGCGCGAGGTGCCCGCCACCCTGACCGACCTGTTCCGGAAGGCGGCGGGGAGGACCTTGGCCGACGGTTTCCTTCGGTTCCACACGCCCGCGTCGGCCTTCACGTCGTACGAGGCGTGTGCCCGGATGATCGAAGGAGTGGAGGGGCGCTACTTCCCCTTCGCCTTCGACTGGTCGGGACGTGAGCTCCTTTTCGACGTCCGCGACCCCGGAGCGCGCCCCCGCTACGTCATCATGATCGACCCGGCGGAGGGTGAGTACTACAAGACCGGTCTGGGACTGGACGAGTTCTTCGAGGCCGTGGCCGACGAGGACGAGGACGCGCTCGCCCACCCCTGCTTCGAGGACTGGCGGGACGCCCACCCGGGCACGGTGCCGCTCGCCTTCGACCAGGTGGTCGGCTACAAGGTGCCGCTCGCCCTCGGAGGCGAGGACGCCGTGGAGAACATGGAGCTCACCGATCGCCAGGTGTACTTCGAACTGTGCACCCAGATCGCGCTCCAGATCCGCGAACTGCCGGAGGGCACTCCGGTCGGCGGCATCGCCGTGACGCCGCCGGAGTCCGGTTCCTGACCGAGCGGTCGGATTCTGCCGAAACGTACGGGCCCGTCCCCTTTACCGGGGGTGGGCCCGTACGCGCGTGCGCGCGGGCAGCGCTCCCGGCCGCGGTCACCTGTGGGGCAGGGCACGCCCCGGACCCCTCCGCGACCGCACGAGCGTTCGTAAGATGAGGGGCCAAGCCCGCGTACGACAGGAGTGATCATGTTCGGTGGCGCGTTGAACGAGCTGTTCGCTCCGGGTCGGCGGCATACCGAGGAGGAGCGCCGGCGCCTGGAGCTCACGCTCGACGAGGTCGGCGACGCCGACCCCGACCGGGGTCCGATCGACCTCGACGGCGGCGTGGTCGTGATCCGCCTCCCCGCGGCGCGGCAGGACCCCGCCTGAGGACGCGTACGCCCCTGCCACCGGCGGAGGCGTGCCCGCGTCCCCCCTCTTCTGCGGTGGCCGGCCCCGGGGTGCCGGTTCGGGGACACCTGCGCCCGGGTGGGTCCCCGGTCAAGGACGGTTCCGGCCGTCGTCGCCGGCGCCATCGGTCGACGGGTCCGGTCGCCCGGCCCCTGCCTCAAGGCGCGGCCCCGTCCGAACCGTTGACACGGCGAGCGGCGCTGCCTACGGTCACGCCCACCCTTTCGAGCCCGTGACGACATACCGAACAGCGCGGTGAGGAGAGCGCCGGCGCCCCGAACGACCCGCGACCACGCCGACGAACGGCGTCCGACATCTCGAACGCCCGTGATGCCGGACCAGGGATCCCCACCGCCTTCTCCCGTGCGCCACCGTGCTCGTCCCCCGCCTCCCGGAGGTCACCGTGACCGACGCACCCCCCACCCACCCGCCGGCCCCCCGCCCCCGAGCCCGCCGGCGCGGCCGGTTCGCCGCCACCCTCGCGGTAGCCGCCGCGCTGGCCCTCGCCGCCCCCGCCGTCCTGCCGCAGCCCGCCCACGCCGCCACCGGACGACAGGTCGAACGGCTCGACCGGGGCCTGACCAGCACCCACACCGGCAGCGGAAACCTGGTGTCCTGGCGGTGGCTCGCCACCGACCCGGACGGCGTCGGCTTCCACGTCTACCGGGGCGCCACACGGCTCACCTCCGCACCGCTCACCACCTCGACCAACCACTTCGACGCCGGCGCCCCCGCCTCCGCCGCGTACACGGTCCGGCCGGTGGTGAACGGCGTCGAGCAGCCCGCCTCCGAGCCCGCCCTGCAGTTCCGCTCCGGTCACCTCGACGTGCCGCTGTCGCCCCCGGCCGGCGGCACGACCCCGGACGGAGTGGCCTACACCTACGAGGCCAACGACGCCGGTCCCGGCGACCTCGACGGCGACGGCCGCCCGGACCTCGTCCTGAAGTGGCAGCCGACCAACGCCAAGGACAACTCCCAGGCCGGACACACCGGAAACACGATCCTCGACGGCATACGGCTGGACGGCACCCGGCTGTGGCGGATCGACCTCGGCCGCAACATCCGCTCCGGTGCCCACTACACGCAGTTCCAGGTCTACGACTACGACGGCGACGGCCGGGCCGAGGTCGCCATGAAGACCGCCGACGGCACCCGCGACGGCACGGGCACGGTGATCGGCAACGCCTCCGCCGACCACCGCAACTCCGGCGGTTACGTCCTCACCGGCCCCGAGTACCTGACCATGTTCGACGGCCTGACCGGCCGGGCGCTCGGCACGGTGGACTACGTCCCCGCCCGGGGCACGGTCTCCTCCTGGGGCGACTCCTACGGCAACCGCGTCGACCGCTTCCTCGCCGGAACGGCCTACCTGGACGGCGCCCGGCCCTCCCTGATCATGGCGCGCGGCTACTACACCCGTACCGTCGTCGCGGCCTGGGACTGGCGGGACGGCCGGTTCACCCGCCGGTGGACCTTCGACACCAACTCCTCCACCAACGCGGGCAAGGGCTACGACGGCCAGGGCAACCACAGTCTCTCGGTCGCGGACGTCGACGGCGACGGCAGGGACGAGATCGTCTACGGCGCGATGACCGTCGACGACAACGGCGCCGGACTCTGGACCACCCGGCTCGGCCACGGCGACGCGGGCCACGTCGGCGACCTCGACCCGTCCCGGCCGGGCCTGGAGTACTTCAAGGTCTCCGAGGACCCGGGCAAACCCGGTTCCTGGCTGGCCGACGCCCGTACCGGGCAGCTCCTGTGGCAGACCGCCTCCGGCGCCGACAACGGCCGGGGCGTCGCGGCCGACATCCACGCCGCGAGCCCCGGCGCCGAGGCCTGGTCCGCCTCCGACACCACCCTGCGCTCGGCCACCGGCGCCTCCCTCGGCCGGGAGCCGTCCAGCGTCAACTTCCTGGCCTGGTGGGACGGCGACCCCGTCCGCGAGCTCCTCGACGGCACCCGCGTCGACAAGTACGGCACCACCGGTGACACCCGCCTGCTCACCGGCTCCGGCGTCTCCTCCAACAACGGTACGAAGGCCACCCCCGTCCTCTCCGGCGACCTCCTCGGAGACTGGCGCGAGGAGATCGTCTGGCGGACGTCGGACAACCGCGCCCTGCGGATCCACTCGACCCCGCACCCGACCGGCACCAGGATCACCACGCTGCTCCACGACACCACGTACCGCACCGCGCTCGCCTGGCAGAACACCGCGTACAACCAGCCACCGCACCCCGGGTTCTTCCTCGGCGCCGGCATGCCGGCCGCGCCGCGCCCCACCGTCCACACGCCCTGAGGAGCGGGCGGACCGGGTGCCCGGCCCGGGCAGGGGCAGGATCGCCCCCTCCCCGTAACGTACGGTGCGAGATCCGCGAGGGACCGCGCCGGCCGGCGGAGGCCTTCGCCTGGGAACCCGGGGGTACGAGGCAGGTGTGCCACGGCCGACTTCGTGTCGTTGTTGGGCCGAACGGGTGAGGAGCGGGAGGATGGCCCCATGAGTAGGTACGAGAGGTACGACGTCACCGACGAGCAGTGGGAGGGCCTGGCCCAGGTCGTGCCCCTGCGCGGCCGTGACGAATGGCCGTCCAGGGTCGATCACCGCACGATTCCCGAGCAGTACGAGTCCGCCGCGCAGCGCCGCATGGTCGTGCTGCGGGTGCAGGTGTTCGCCGACGCCCGTGAGGTCGCCGAGTACCTCATCGCCCAGGTCCCGGTCCTTCTCGACCTGACCAGCGCGGACACCGATGTCGCCAAGCGCATCCTCGACTTCACCAGCGGTGTCGTCTTCGGCCTGGGCAGCGGCATGCACCGGGTCGACCGGAACGTCTTCCTTCTCGCGCCTCCCGGAACCGAGGTCGAGGGCGCGGCCGAGGACGACGAGGCCGTCGGCAGTGCGGCGACGGCCGGTGTCCCCCGTTCGTAGGAAGGTCCACACGGTGTAACGGTTCGTCAGGTTCGCGACTGCGTACGGTCCGGGCATGGACCTCATCGGCGGCCCCACGCCCGCCCGTACGCCCGTCAGCCGCACCCCGGAAGCCCACCCTCCGGGGCGCGGGAACCCGCACTCCGAGACCGTGGTCCCCTGGGCTCGGGAGTCCCCTGCCCCGGGCACCCGGGACGCGGAGCCCCGCACGTCCCGCGCCGGGGCCCCCGGCCCGGGCGCCCCGGAACCCTGGACCCCGCAGGCCCGGACTCCGGAGCTCCGTACAGCAGAGGCCCGCACCCCCGACCCGCGGCGCACCCGTGCCGCCGCCCCGGGGGCTTTCGCGCCGGGGGTGACGCCCGGCGCCGCGTCCCTGGTCCCCGGGGCGCGGGGGCCGGCCGGGTCCGGTTCCCGCGCCGCCGCGGCCGGTCCTGCCGGCGGAGCCGTGTTCGCCCGGCCGGCGCTGACCGAGCTGCGGCTCTCCGCCTTCGCCGGGCGCCGTGCCGTCGCGCACACCCTCGGCCCGGTCACCCTCTTCACCGGCCCCAGCGGCAGCGGCAAGACCACCACCCTGCGCGCGTACGAGGCGCTCGCCCGGCTCGGCGCGGGCGATCCCCTCGAGGAGGTGTTCCCGGACGCGGCCGACCTGGTTCCGGAGCGGGCGCGGCCCGACGCCGAGGGAAGGCGCGGGTTCCGCATCGGATGCACGGTCGACGGACCGGCCGGCCCCGTCCGCCTCGACCTCGCCGTCCAGGCCGAACCCCGGCTCCGGATCGTCGGTGAGCGCCTCACCCGCCACGGCCGTACGCTGCTGGCCACCGCCCTGCGCGACCCCGGCCGCAGCGCCGTCCAGGCCGAGTGGCTGACCGCCGGTGCCACACCCGTCACCCGCGCCCCGCTCCCCGACGACCTGCTCGGTACGGCCCTGCTGCCGCTGCGGGTCGCCGGCAAGACGGAGGGCCAGCGCGAGGTGCTGGCCGCCGCCGAACAGGTCGTCCTGGGGCTGCGGTCGGTGTTCCCCTGCGAGCCGCGCCCCGAGGGCATGCGCACCCCGGTGCCGCCGGGCGACGGCCGGCTCCTCCGGCACTGCGGCAACCTGGCCGAGGTCCTCCACCGCACCCACAACGAATGCCCCCGGCGGCACCGGCGTCTCGCCGCCGTCGCGGCGGCGGGGTGCGCGGGGCCCGTCACCGGGGTGGGGGTGGAGGAGCTGCCCGGCGGCCTGGTGCGCGCGGTCCTCGAACGGGGCGGCGGGCGCCCGGTGACCCCGCTCGGTCGCCTCGGCGACGGTGAACTGCGCTATCTCGCGCTGGCTCTGACCCTGCTCACCGGGCCAGGTGTGCTCGCGATGGACCGGATCGCCGAGGTGCCCGACGCCATGCAGAGCCTGACCCTGCTCGCGGACGACCTGGACCGGGGGCTCGACGGGCGGCAGGCGCGTGAACTGGCCGGCCTCGCCGCCGCCATCGCCGGGGACGGGCACATCCGCGTCGCGGCGGCCGCCGGGACCGGTACGGCCGAGGAGGCGCGCGGTGTCGCCGGGGTGACGGTGGTAGACCTGACGCCGTGACGGACGACGACGTAGCGGGACTGCGGCGCAGGCTGGCCGAATTCGCGGCGGCCCGGGAGTGGCAGCCCTACCACACGCCCAAGAACCTGGCCGCCGCGCTCAGCGTGGAAGCGGCCGAACTGCTGGAGATCTTCCAGTGGCTGACCCCTGACCAGGCGGAACGGGTGATGGAGGATCCGGTGACGGCGCACCGGGTCGCCGACGAGGTGGCCGATGTCCTCGCCTACCTCCTGCAGTTCTGCGGGGTGCTCGGGATCGATCCCCTGGCCGCTCTCGCCGCCAAGATCGACCGGAACGAACTCCGGTTCCCGGTGCGGCGAGGCGCCGAAGGGGGTGGGGAAGGGGCCGTGCCGGATGATCGTCACTCTTCGGAGTGATCAGCTTTTCCCCATCGGGCTTACTGTCCACAGATTTCCGCATTCCTCTGGTGCGGAGGCTCGGACGGCCTCACTCTGGGTAGTGGACTGAGTGGGCAGTAAGTCGTACGAACGGGGGCGGTGTTGGTGGA
>NZ_JAPSIW010000933.1 GCF_031178505.1 Streptomyces sp.
CCTCGTACGGCCTGTGCTGGTCATCTCGGACATCGCCCACTTCTTCTCGTGCTTTTCTGCCCCGCTGCCCTTCAACCTAATTGATCAGAGGGCGCGGCGAGGCGACGGCGAGCGCGAACGGCGCCGCGGCGAGGAAGGCGGGTGCGTGCGGTCCCGCCCCGGCGGCCACGGTGCCGCCGGGGACGGCCCCCAGGGGCGCGCCCGCGACGGCGAGGGTGCGGAAGGCCGCGGCGACACGGCCGAGCATCCCCGCCGGGGCCCGCTCCTGCACGAGGGTCGTCCGGTGCACGTTCCACACCGTCCCCATGAGACCAACACCGCCAGGGCCGCGATCGTTACCGCGAGGGCGGGCACGGCGCCCAGGAGGACGAGACAGCCGGTCTGCGGTCTCCGAAGCGGGAGACGACGGCGGCCGTCCAGAGCCGTCCGAAGCCGCCCCGCCAGGCGGGCGCGACCCCGCTGCCCGGTGTCCGCGCCGCCGTCCGTGCCCCCGTCACGCGTCCCCCTCGGTCCCGCCGGCCGACTTCCGGTTCTGTCGGTGGGGGACGCCACTGACAACGGCTCAGGGAACGGCGAAGGGCCTTGCCCGCGAACGCTGTTCGCGGGCAAGGCCCTTCGCCGTCGGTTCGTCGCACCACGCCGGGAGCGCTCAGATCTCGCCCCGGAGTTTGGCGAGCGCCTCCGCGAGGATCGCCTCGCCGTCGGCGTCGCTGCGCCGCTCGCGGACGTACGCGAGGTGCGTCTTGTAGGGCTCGGTGCGCGGGGGGTCCGGCGGGTTGTCCCGGTCCTGTCCGGCCGGGAAGCCGCACCGCGGGCAGTCCCAGGTCTCGGGGACCGCCGCGTCACTGGCGAAGCTCGGCTGGGTCTCGTGCCCGTTCGAGCACCAGAAGGAGATGCGGAGACGCGGTGCCGACTCGCCCCGCTCGGCCTCGCCCATCGGCCCCGCTCCGACCCGGCTCCCCCGGATCGCGTTGCCACTTGCCACGGTCGTAACTCCCTGCGTGATGGTGCTCGAAGATGCCCCAGTCTACGTAAGGCCCAACGCGCGTCCAGTGTTCGGAGTTACCCGTCCAACTTCATCAGCAGACCAAGTACGACAATGCAGGCGAACCACAGCAGACCGACCACGATGGTGATGCGGTCGAGGTTGCGCTCGGCGACCGAGGAGCCACCGACGGACGACTGCATGCCGCCACCGAACATGTCGGAGAGGCCGCCGCCCTTTCCCTTGTGCATCAGCACGAGCAGCATCAGCAGCGCGCTGAAGACGATCAGGGCGATCGAGAACCCCATAACCACGGCTGGACCAACTTCCTCGGACTTATACGGACGGGGGCCGGGCACCTGCCCGGCCCCCGCAAGGGTACGACGGATCGCCGCTACGGCATACTCACCGGTCGCGTCACTGGTCGCGGAAGCGCACGATCCTGACGAACTCCTCGGAGTCGAGCGCCGCGCCGCCGACGAGGGCGCCGTCGACGTCGGGCTGCGCCATGATCGCGGCGACGTTGCCGGCCTTGACGGAGCCTCCGTACTGGATGCGGACCTTGTCGGCCAGCTCCTGGGAGTACAGCTCCGCGAGGCGGCCGCGGATGGCCCCGCAGACCTCCTGCGCGTCCTCGGGGGTGGCGACCTCGCCGGTGCCGATGGCCCACACCGGCTCGTAGGCGATCACGATCGACTCGGCCTGCTCGGCCGGGACGTCCTTCAGACCGCCGTCGACCTGGGCGAGCGAGTGCTCGACCTGGCGGCCGGCCTTGCGGACGTCCAGGCCCTCGCCGACGCAGAGGATCGGGGTCAGGCCGTGCTTGTAGGCGGCCTTCACCTTGGCGTTGCAGACCTCGTCGGTCTCGGCGTGGTACTGGCGGCGCTCGGAGTGGCCGACGGCCACGTAGGAGCACTTCAGCTTGGACAGCATCGCGCCCGAGATCTCGCCGGTGTAGGCACCGGAGTCGTGCGCCGAGATGTCCTGGGCGCCGTACTTGATCTTGAGCTTGTCGCCGTCGACCAGGGTCTGGACGGACCGCAGGTCGGTGAAGGGAACCAGGACCGCGACCTCACAGGCGTCGTAGTCCTTGTCGGTCAGCGCGAAGGCGAGCTTCTGGACGTGGGCGATGGCCTCCAGGTGGTTGAGGTTCATCTTCCAGTTGCCCGCCATCAGCGGGGTGCGCGTGCTCATCAGGGGGTCAGTCCTCCAGTGCGGCGAGGCCGGGAAGCGTCTTGCCCTCGAGGTATTCGAGGGAGGCGCCGCCGCCGGTCGAAATGTGGCCGAATGCCTTCTCGTCGAAGCCCAGGGTGCGGACGGCCGC